>CAIKNA010000207.1 GCA_903828645.1 uncultured Bacteroidales bacterium | reverse complement strand
TGAATTTCGGCACCTCCCTTGCTAACATGCCTGTTGCAACATTGCTGGGACCATACCCGATGTTGTACACAGCTCATTGCCTCGATATTTTCAAGGAAGGAGCGGCCTGGGTCGGATTCCTTACCTGTTCCTGGGGGAATAAACTGGTGCGGCTTGATTTCGGCAACAGCCTCCTGAATGCTCCTGTGCTTACAGACCTTGGACGACCAGGATCGCTGAACATCCCGACCTCCTTCCGCTTCATCTGCGAAAACAGCATTTGGTACGCCCTGGTTGGTAACTTCGCAAACAGCACAATGACCCGTCTGACATTTGGCACTTCCCTGTTCAACATACCCTCCGGGGTAAACCTTGGTGTTGTCTGTCCATCCATCAATTCTGCCGGTATAGCGCTGATCCGGGATTGTGAAACCACAACGGGTTTCCAGCTAAATTATTCGACTTCGTCGTCCGACCTGATCTGGCGGCTAAGTTTTCCTTCCGGGATTACCGGGCCGGTAACCGGGTCCTCACTTGGCAATATCGGGGCCATGAGCCGGCCAAACCAGTTTTCAGAACTCTTTCGTGTGGGAGATACCCTGTTTCTGTATAATTCGAACCGCCAGGATTTCACCCTTACCCGGCTGCGATTCCTGCCATGCGCAAATGCCTCGGTACCCTCTTCGGTACTGTTCAACCCTCCCGTATATTCCTATAATCAGCCCGGCATTTACAACATCCGGCTGATCGTGAACGAAGGGTTGCCCGGCCAGACCTCCCTGTGCAGAACCATTGTCGTAATCCCTCCTCCCGCCAACATTACAGTGGCCTTCTCCTCCCCCGATACGGTGTGCCCCGGGGCTAATGTGAATATTGTAAACCAATCGGTCGGGGGTAGTACATGGTACTGGAATTTCTGCTCAGGGAACCTGAACAATGATCCGACAGGGAAAAATACCGGGAATCCTGGCAATTTACTGGATGTTCCGACCTATTCAACCCTGGTGACCGACAACGGTGAGTGTTTCTCCTTTATCACCAACCAGGGAAGCCAGAGCGTAATCAGATACGATCACGGAAGCAGTTTTGCCAACCCTCCGGTGAACCAGGTTGATCTAGGCATATTCGGTGTGCTGTCGGCCAACGTGGAAGGAATCCAGGTCAAAAAGGAAGGCGGAAACTGGCTGGGGTTTGTATGCAATGACAACCAGCTGGTACGTATGAATTTCGGTTCCTCCCTGAAAAATGCACCTTACATGAGCGTTATTGGTCCTGTTCCTGAATTGGTTATGGCTCATGGTTTCCTGCTTATCAATGAAAACGGTGAATGGATCGGGTTAATCACCTGTTCCATCGGGAATCGCCTGGTGAGGCTGCATTTTGGGACCAGCCTTCTGAATGCCCCGACTTTTGAGGATCTGGGCACGGTCGGGAATCTGAATGCACCCGGACAGATGGCACATATTATCGAAGGAGGGAACAATTATATCTTTGTCGTCAACCTGATGAACAGCACGGTATCCCGCCTTGATTTCGGCAAATCGATAAAAAATATTCCATCAGGGGTAAACCTGGGCCCCGTTTGCGGTACGTCCGCCATGGGGATTACCCTCTTGCGCGACTGCGGATCGATTCATGGTTTAATGACAAGATACCTTTATACAAATGCCTCTGGTAAATTGCTCTGGAAGATCAATTTCCCGGCCGGGATAACCGGGCCCATTGAATCCCAAAGTCTTGGAAATATCGGAGAATTGGAACGACCTTCACTTTTTTCAGAACTTTTCAGACAAAATGACACTCTGTATGTTTATGCCTCCAACAGGGGAAATGGCACACGAACCCTTCTTGCATTTTCATCCTGTAACAATGCAATCCCTCCGTCGTCCAATCTTATGAATCCACCGGCATATCATTATGATAAGCCCGGCACTTACAGTATCCGCCTGCTGGTAAATGAAGGGATGCCAGACCAGTCGGACCTTTGTAAAACGATCGTGGTGAAGGACAAACCAACGCTCTTGAATGTGGATACAACTCTTTGCCATGGCACACCCTGGCATGCCGGCGGGGCATGGCAAACCAGCCCGGGAATCTTTCATGACACGATCCATGTTACCGGAAACTGTGACAGCGTTGTTCAGACAACCCTTAGATACAAGCCTGCGATCCCGGTTTCGCTGGGGAAAGACACCTTGTTTTGCGACGGCCGGCCGATTGTACTTCATACGGGTATTCATGCAACCGGCTACCAGTGGCAGGATGGTTCGACAGATTCCACGTTCACGGTTTTACAGCCTGGAATCTACTGGGTGATCGTTCAAAAAGAGGGTTGCAACGCCCGCGACAGCATCCGGATAAGGGAATGTGTTTCACCCCTTTGGTTCCCGAATGTATTCACCCCCAACGGAGACGGGGTGAACGATACATTTCATCCGGTCGGAAAAGGGGTTCTCCAATATAACATCATCATTTTTAACCGGTGGGGAAAGAAGGTTTTTGAGTCAGATTCCATCGAGCCGGGCTGGGATGGCACATTTGGAGGGAGATTGTGTTCTGATGGTGTTTACAAGTTCATTGCCACGTACCAGTTGACCGAATCATCCGGTGAAACCTACCATGCAAATGGCTCGGTAACAGTTTTGAGATAAGGGGCTCAGCTCATTTCCCTGAGATTGAGTTTCCGGAGCCTTGGCGCAAATTTCGACGTGAATCCCACGATACCCAGGGTCATGATTCCTCCGAAGATCACCGAGGGGATCAGTCCGATGAGTTTTGCCGCTACCCCTGATTCGAATGAGCCGATTTCATTGGAGGAGCCGATGAAGATGGCGTTGACCGAGGCGACGCGTCCGCGCATTTCGTCGGGGGTGAGCAGTTGCATGGCCGTGGCGCGGATCACCACGCTGATGTTGTCGAACATGCCGCTCAGCATGAGCAATCCAAGGGAAAGATAAAAATTCCTGGAGATGGCGAAACAGATAATGCTCAACCCGAAACCTGCCACGCCGATCATCAGGTACCTGCCGGCATGAATCATTGGAGGCCTGTGGGCCATGACCAGCGACATCGCCACCGCACCCAGCATCGGGGCGGCCCGTAAAAATCCCAGACCCTGGGGACCAACCATCAGCACCTCCGCAGCGAAGATCGGCAACATGGCAACCGCCCCGCCAAAAAGGACTGCGAACATGTCGAGCGACATGGCCCCGAGTAAAACCTGGTTGTTTAAGACAAATTTAAGCCCGGATGATAACCGTTGATAAAGGGTTTCTCCCTCCACAAACTGCGGAAGCGGGCGATTTTTCACCAAACCAAGCATGACCATGGCAACCAGTAAAAAGAAAAGAACACTCAGGTATGCGATGCGTACCCCGAAAAACCCGTAGATCATTCCCCCCAGTGCCGGTCCGGTTATGGCGGCAAGCTGCCACATGGTGCTGCTCCACGATGATGCATTGCCATAAAGCTGCCTCGGGATGATTTGCGACATCATGGCGATGATGGAAGGATAGAGGAATGCCCTTGCCACCCCTGAAATCATCACCACCAGGTATATCGGAAAAACCCCGAACAAGGCAATAAGGCCAAGCGATTTAACGGAAAACAAAAACAGCAGCATGGTCCCCACCAGGAAAAGCAGGGTGAACCACACGATGATGTGTTTCCGGTTGTAACGGTCGGCAGCGTGGCCTGCATAGAGGGCGACGACGATATTCGGCAACGCCTCCGCGAGACCGATCAATCCCAGTGCCAGCGGATCTTTGGTGAGTTCATACATTTGCCAGCCCACAACGAGCCCCTGCATCTGGAATGCCAGCGTGGTAAAAAACCGGAATGTGAGAAACGACCGGAAATCGCCTACCTTCAAAACAGCATAGGCATCATGTTTGCCCGGGGGAACAGATCCGATTGGCAAGGCTATTCCTCTTCCTTTTCCTGGTCTTCGTATGCCTTGAGCAACTTATCCTGGATATCGCCGGGAACCTGCGCATATTCGGTAAATTTCATGTTGTAGGTTGCACGGCCGCTGGTGATGGAACTGAGTGCCGTAGAATAGCGGTTCAACTCTGCCAGTGGCACTCTGGCCATGATTTTCTGATAGTTTCCTTCACTGTCCATGCCCATGATGACGGCACGGCGCCCCTGCAGGTCGGTCATGACTTCTCCCATTTTGTCTTCAGGAACAATCACTTCCACGTCATAGATCGGCTCCATGATTTTCGGTCCCGCATTTTTAAAGGCTTCACGGAATGCATTGCGGCCGGCCAGTTTGAACGAGATTTCATTGGAGTCGACCGGGTGCATCTTCCCGTCATAAACATTCACGACAATGTCGCGGGCATAGGAGCCGGTAAGAGGTCCTTCTTCCATCTTCTCCATCAGCCCCTTCATGATTGCGGGTAAAAACCTTGCATCGATGGCGCCGCCGACAATGCAGTTATTCATCTGCAGGCGTCCGCCCCAGTCGAGTTCAACCACATCGCGTCCGCGAATGGGAAATTCAGTCTGATCAGCCATCCCCTCCTTGTAAGGCTGGATGGACATATGTACTTCACCGAACTGTCCCGAACCACCCGACTGTTTCTTATGACGGTACATCGACTTGGCCGGTTTGGTGATGGTTTCACGATAGGGGATGCGGGGAGCGTAAAATTCCATTGGAATCTTTTCCAACACCTCAACATGCCATTTGGCAAGGTTCAGGTGAAGTTCGCCCTGCCCCTGCAGGATCATCTGTTTCAGTTCGCGTGAATATCCCATAATGAGGGTTGGGTCCATCTTGGCAAGTTCGTGAAGCACGATGTTGATCTTTTCATCATCGGTGTTGCTCTTTGCCCTCACAGCCGTTCTGAACTTGGGATCGGGAAAGGTGATCTGTTCAATCACATCATCGGGATTCTTCAGTGAATTCAGGGTGTTGTTCGTAAAGGAATTTTTCAGTTTGATCGTTGCTCCAATATCGCCGGCAACCATTTTCTCGACCTTTTCACGGTTCTTCCCGTTGATCACAAAAAGCTGGGAAAGCCGCTCTTTTGACTGGCGAATGGGGTTCACCATATCCATGGCTTCCGTAATTTCGCCTGCATAAACCTTGAAATAGGAAATTTCGCCGAGATGCTGTTCAATGGCTGTTTTGAAAATAAAAGCCGAAGCGGGATCCGTTGATTTGCAGGTCAGAATTTTGCCATCCTGGGTCTTCTGTCCCGGCATTTCGTTTGGTGCAGGAACACTCCCGGTGATAAATTCGAGCAGGCGGGCAACACCCATATCCTGCCTGGCGCAAGTGCAAAGCACCGGGAAAATCGTGCGGTTGATCAAACCGGTTTTCAGGGCCTGCAGCATCTGCTCTTCGGTAAGGGTGCCCTTATCAAAGAAAATCTCCATCAGGGCTTCATCCTTCGAGGCCAGTTCTTCCATCAATACGGCATACATCTCCTCGGCCTTATCTTTTTCACTGGCAGGAATATCGGATATTTCAGGTTTTCCACCCCCGGAAGCAAATTTCAACTGCTTCATTTTCAATAGGTCGATAACAGTATTGAAACCTGATCCTGCATTGACGGGATACTGCATCAGGGTGACATTTTTGCCAAACTGGGCCTTCATCTGGCGAAGGGTTTCATCGAAATTTGCATTCTCCTGGTCCAGGTGATTCATCACGAAGATAACCGGCTTGTTGGCACGTGTGGAATACCTCCATGTGATCTCCGTACCAACTTCCACTCCGTTCTGCCCGTTGACCAGCATTACAGCGGTGTCAACCACGCGAAGTGCAGAAATCACCTCCCCGCAAAAATCATCAAAACCCGGAGTATCAATGATGTTTATTTTTTTATTGTCATACAAGGTATAAAGAATGGTAGCTGAAACAGAGTTTTGACGCTCCAGTTCAATGGGACGATAGTCGGAAACCGTATTCTTGTCTTCCACTGATCCCCTGCGGCTGATTACCCCTCCTTCAAACAGCATTGCTTCGGCTAAGGTCGTTTTACCTGATTTTGCACCCCCGATGAGGGCGATGTTGCGGATTTCGTTGGTTTGATATACCTTCATGGCAGCTAAGTAATTATATAAGTGACTGAAAACTATTATTCTCGTGAAAGGGCGACAAAATTAGAACTTTTTATGGAAAAAACAAAGCCCCCAATACAATAATAAACTGCGAATCAGGAATTAAGAATCAATCTATTATGTGGATAACAACAGGGGTTAATTGTGGTTGATCTCCGACTTGATTTTTTGCCAGCGATCCTCCGGCATTTTTGCTCCCATGAATTCAATGACATTTCCGGCCAGCATAGCACCGAGTTCGCCGCATTTCTGGAGGGGCAGGCCGGTGGAAAGTCCGTACAGGAACCCGGATGCATACAGATCACCTGCACCTGTTGTATCAATGGGTGTTACTTCGATCACACCGATGGCATATTGATCTTTCCCCGATTTCACCAGCGAACCGTTACTTCCTGTTTTAACCACGGCGATTTCCGACAGTTTGCTCAATTCTTGCAACGCCTCTTCGGGTTCCAGCCCGGTAAGAGCCCGTGCCTCATCCTCATTGGCAAAAACGATATCCACATATTCGGCAATGATTGACAAAAGGAAATCCTTGTTGGCCTCCACCACGTTGTAGCTGGCCATGTCGAGGGAGACGATGAGCCCATGTTCCTGCGCCAGTTCTACTGCCCGGCGGATCAACTTATGGTTCTGGACCAGGTATCCCTCGATGTGAAAATAGGAGTACCCGCTGAAGATGCTTTTTCCTGAAAAATGCATCACAGATTCATTACCTGCTCCCTTACCCTGAAGAGGAGGGTTCAGGGGAGGTGCCAGGTGCTCTGCCGAAAGTTCGATCGCCGCACCAAGGAAAGTCGCAAAGGTTCGTTCCGAATCGGGTGTGACCAGCGCAACGGCCCTGCCTGTCTCCATGTTGCTGTGGATCATATGAGGGTCGACGCCCGCCTTGATGAGGTCGCGCACGAAGAAACCTCCAAGTTCGTCCTCCCCCACCACGCCGATATAACCGGTTTGAGCTCCAAGCATTGCGAGCCCGTGAATGGTGTTTGCGGCTGAGCCCCCCGCCGAATGGCTTTTATCATAGCCTTTCAAGGCCGAAAGCACGGCATTGCTGCGCTCCATGTCAACCAGCTGCATGCTCCCCTTGGGCAATGCCAGGAGTTCAAGAATGTTGTCGCTTTCGAGCGGGATCATGATGTCAACAAGGGCATTGCCCATTCCGAGGATTTTTTTCATAGGTCAAAATTGAAGAAAAAGTCAAATTGCAAAATGCAAAGTCAAAATGCAAAAAGAGAAGTCAAAATGCAAAATGCAAAGTCAAATTGCAAAAAAAATGTTTCCGGAAACCGGAACTTTTAGGGGACTGGAATCCAGCGTGCAAAATTACAATTTAATTTCTGGCGGACAAACAGAACCAGTGCGTCCCGAAAATTGATCAACATACACCCATCTCGACTCACCCATCACCCTTCACGTGTCACCCGTCCCCAGTCACGTGTCATCCGTCCCCCGTCACGTGTCACCCGTCCCCCGTCACGATTTTTCCACCCCCATGTAATAAATCCCCCTTTCCGTCGTATTTATTAAGTCTAAATTACAACAATATGCCGGTAAAAAACAGTATCTTTATCCTCGTATTTTCGCTCCTGGCGATTGCCGGATGTACGCAGAATCAAAATCAACCTGTCGAAAAAACTCAACAGTCTATGAATTTCAAGCAATTGACTCCCGAAGAGACCCGGGTGATCGTCCATAAAGGAACGGAAGCTCCTTTCACGGGCAAATATGACAACTTCAGTGAGAACGGAACCTATGTATGTAAAAGATGCGGTGCGCCGCTCTACCGGTCATCGGATAAATTTGATGCCCGTTGCGGATGGCCCGCCTTTGATGATGAAATCAAGGGGGCTGTCAAACGGATCCCTGATGCCGATGGCATGCGCACCGAGATTGAGTGTGCAAAGTGCGGCGCACACCTTGGCCATGTTTTCCTCGGGGAGGAACTAACCCCGAAAGACACCCGTCACTGCGTCAACTCCCTTTCACTGGAATTTATTCCGGCGGCCGCGGCCGTGAAATCCGCCGCAACCGACACGGCCATCTTTGCCGGAGGTTGCTTCTGGGGGGTCGAATATTACATGAAAAAGATCAAGGGAGTTGTTTCGACCGAAGTCGGGTACACCGGGGGGAAAAAGGACCATCCGACTTACAAGGAGGTTTGCGCCGGCAATACAGGCCATTATGAGGCTATTGAGGTGGTTTTTAATCCCGGACAGACCTCCTACGAAGAGGTGGCGAAAATGTTTTTTGAAACCCACGATCCCACAGAATGGAACCACCAGGGTCCGGATTGGGGTGAACAATACAGGTCGGCCGTTTTTTACCGGGATGAAGCGCAGAAAGAGATTGCCCAAAAACTCATCGCCCGGTTGAAAGCAAATGGATTCAAGGTCGTAACCGAAGTAATCCCTGCCAAAACCTTCTGGAAGGCCGAGGATTATCATCAGGACTATTATGATCACAAAGGCACGGCGCCCTATTGCCACGGGTACGTGAAACGGTTTTGAATTTGAGGATGCGGGGACTTGAGAACTAATTAGTTTACTCAGGCAAAGAAACCATCCATTCTCAACTTATCCATCGGTTCAATCCGTTCAAAATTGGCCCATTTGAAGTTCTTCCTTCTTCCGTTAGGATCCCATGAGTAGACATTGAGGAACATCTTGCCGAAACTGAGATGGCGTGAATCGTAATATTTCGCGTAGGCCACCTGTTCCCCGGTTTTGATGTCGTTGCCGATGAACGAAAACTTCATATGAAGCAGTGTTCCATTGACGAGCGCATCGGCGATGGCGGCCCTGAGGGTGTGATTGGCCGGATCGTCCAGGCTTAGGTCATAATAGAGAATCTTTTCAAGATCGGGCAACTCCTCCTCTATCCGGAAAACCCTGATCCGCGTGTTGTTCTCAATGGTCCAGGCTTCAAACTTGCTTTTCAGATCAATGATATCGCGGCCTTTGTTCCCGAGCCGCAGGGATAAAAAGTAGTGGTCTTTCCGGAAACGGATGTAAACCTTTTTCGTGGTAAAAACATCCTGGGGGCGTTTGATCACGAAATAGACCAGGAATCCTGAAAAAATCGAGGTGAAAAACATCGAAATGGCCGACTGGATCATGACGATCTGCCGGCCGACCTGCGTAACCGGGTGTATGTCGCCAAAACCAATGGTATGAAACGATACGATGCTGAAATATACTGCCTTTTCAAAATTGATTTTATCTGAACCCGATGCCGGGCCCGGGTGGTTGTATGGCGTGGCATAGGGAGTCATTTCAATGCTGTTCGTGAAATAATATATCCAGGCGAAGCCAAAGATGAGCACCATGTAAACACACAGTGATATCAGGATGAATAGGATTACTTCGCGGGTTTTAAAACGAAAGTTCATTTTGATCCTTTATAGCAACCCGATCAGCAGGAATGGCATGAGCCCGATGAGGATGACCAGCATTGTCATAAAAAGCAGGTGCACCTTGTAGGGTGTCTCCACCCTGAGTGTCACTCCGTTTGAGTTTTTCAGGTACATCGCGATGATGGGTTTGAAATAGTAGGCCACGCTGATGGCTGAACCTGCAACGGCCACAATCACCAGCCAAACCAACCCTTTTTCCAGGGCTGTGGTAAAGAGGTAATATTTTGCCATGAAGCCTGCCAGGGGAGGGATCCCTGCAAGCGAAAGCATGGCGATGGTGAGGCAGAAAGCCTCCAGCGGGTTGGTCTTTCCCAGCCCGTTCAGTGAACTGAAATAGTCATTTCCATGGGCTTCCCTGATGAGGATCAGTATCCCGAATGCCGAGATGGTGGCGATGGAATATGAGAGGGTATAAAGCAGCAGGGCGCTGTTCGACATGGCGCTGAATGCCACCACTGCCAGCAGCATGTAGCCGGAATGGCTGATGCTCGAATAAGCCAGCATTCTCTTGAGGTTGGGCTGGTAAACCCCTGTGAGGTTTCCCAGCAGGATGGTGAATGCCGCCATGACCCAGATTGTCGTTTCCCAGACGCCATGAATGCCATGAAAAGTGTGTGAAAAAAACCGGAACATCGCAATAATGGAGGCAGTCTTCACCACGGTAGCCATGAAGGCTGTAAGCAGGGTTGGGGTTCCCTCGTAAACATCGGGGGCCCAGAAATGGAATGGTACGATGGCAATTTTAAAGGCAAGCCCGATGATAAGCAGGAAAAGCCCGGCCAGGAACATAGGTGGATAGTTGCCTGCACAAGTGGCTACATAAACGGAGATACGCTCCAGGTCGAACGAGCCACTGGAACCATAAATCAGGGCGATCCCGAAAAGCAGGAACCCTGAAAGAAAGGACCCTAGCAGGAAATACTTAAGCGTCGCTTCATTGGAAGTGATCGCCTCCTTGTGACTGCCAGCCAACACGTAAAGGGCAATGGAGAGTGTTTCAATCCCCAGGAAAAGCATGATGAGATTGCCGTAGGAGGTCATCATCACGGCCCCGGTCAGGGCAAAGATCATTACCCCGTAAATGTCGTCAAGCGGCCGCTGAACACCCCGGTAATAATGCGCCGCCAGCGAAAAGATAAGGAAGGCAGAGAAAATCAATACTGTGCTGAAGGCAACCGACACATTGTCTACGATGATCATGTCATGATAATAGTGACTCACTGTATTCCAGTCCCTCATGGTGAGCACCATGGAGACCACCAGCCCCAGGAGGATTACCGGCAGCAGCCATGATTGCTTCTTCATGATTCCCAGGAAGAGAACGAATATGCCGAGGATGGTTAATGAAATGATTGTAGTCATTGAAAAAAGTAAGGATTACAGCTTTTTGATATTTGAATTTGCATTTTGCATTGTGCCTTATTTTATAAAATTCAGTATCTGCATCACATCCGGCAAGGCAATATCCAGGAAAAGACCCGGGAAAATCCCGATCCAGAAGATCATGATGACAAGGGGAATGAAAATGACAGTTTCGGCCAGGCTCAGGTCTGATATCTTTTCAGTGGCTTCACTTGTTTTTCCGAGCATGGTGCGCTGGTACATCCACAGCATGTATACCGCGCTGAAAATGATGGTAACACCGGCAATGGCGGCAAAAATTTTGGAATATTCAAACAATCCGAGCAGCAGCAGGAATTCGCCCGTAAATCCATTGGTGAGCGGCAGTGCAATGCTTCCAAGCAGGATGATCATGAACACGGCAGCGAGCCTTGGCGCTTTCAGGGCGATGCCGCCCAGTTCGCCGATGGTGCGGCTCCCCGTGCGTTGTTCGATGAGATCGATCACGATAAAGAGACCCACGATGTTAATTCCGTGAGATACCATTTGAATCACGGCACCCTCCATGGCCCAGGGTGTGAGGGCAAATACGCCGGCGGCAATGAGCCCCACGTGGGCAATGGAGGAATAGGCTACCAGTCTTTTCATGTCGCTTTGGCGGATAGCAATGACTGAGGCATATATGATCCCGGTGATGGAGAGGATAATCACCACCGGGGCAAACTGCTGTACCGCCTGGTGGCAGATGGGGATCATCCAGCGGATCATCCCGTAGATGCCCATCTTCAGCATGATCCCGGCAAGCAGCATGCTCCCTGCGGCAGGTGCAACGGTGTATGTGTCTGGCTGCCAGGTGTGGAGCGGGAAAATCGGGATTTTGATGGCAAATGCCAGGAAAAACGCTGCAAATATCCATGCTTGTTCTACCGGGGTGAGAGTGGCCGAATAGAGCGACTGAAAATCAAAGGAGTGTGGAAAAGGGGTCCTGAAATAGAGATAAATCAGGGCTACGAGCATGAAGAGACTTCCCACGAAAGTGAAGATGAAGAACTTAAAAGTGATCCGGATGCGGTCGTTGCCGCCCCATACCGCGCAGATGAAGTAGGCCGGGATCAGGGCCAGTTCCCAGAAGATGTAGAAAATCAACCCGTCGAACGCGACGAATACGCCGACCAGGGCCATTTCCATCAGGAGAATCAAACTGTAAAAGGCAGACGGCCTCTCATAGGCATGGTTGAAGGAGGAGAGAATGATGACCGGAACCAGGAAGGTGGTCAGCATCACCATCAGCAGGCTGATGCCATCCATGCCAAACCTGAGGCTCACTCCAAGGGTTGCAAGCCAGTCGGCCGAAAAAAGAAGGTTACAATGGCACGAGGTTTTATATTGGATAAAGGCTGCCACGGCAACACCAAATTCGATCAGCGAACCTGCCAGGGCAAATTGTCGGATGGCTTTTTCCTGCCTGATCGCAAGGAGGATCAGCGAGAGCGCAAGCGGAAACAATATGAGAATTACGGTCAGCATCGGTCAGATCAGGATATTGAGGAAAAGGATGAGGATAACCCCTAAAATCATCATAAACATATAAAAACCAACATTCCCTGTCTGGATATACCGCACGGTATTGCCGGTCCACACGACCATGTTGCCAACGCCGTTCACGAAACGGTCGATGAAACGAATTTCCACGACTTCATGGAAGAATCTTGAAAGCCAGAGGATTGGTTTTACAATGATATGATCATAGAGTTCATCGATGTAGTATTTTTTTGAAAGAAGATTCACCAGGAACGGTCGTTTGGCAGAATCAGGCAGCAGTTCCGGCTGTCGTTTTACAAACCGGGTCCAGGCCCAAAAAACCATCACGATCACCCCGGTAAGGGTAACTGCCATGAGCAGCCATTCGGCCCCCGGTGATATCGTAACAGGGGGTGCCGCAAGTGAGGCAGCATCGGCAAACACCGGAGCCAGGAAAACCGAAAGCCAGCTTCCTCCGTTGAAAATTTCCGGGATGTTGAGCAGACCGCCCAAAGCAGCGAGTGCAGCCAGGATGATCAGCGGCGTGGTCATCACCGGGGGTGATTCGTGCAGGTGATGAATTTGATCCTCCGTTCCCCTGAAATTCCTGAAAAAAGTGAGGTAGAGGAGGCGGAACATGTAAAAGGCGGTCATCAGAGATCCAATGACGGCAAGGAGCCACATGGGAAATGAATGTCCGAAGAGGTGCAGCAGGATTTCATCCTTGGAGAAAAATCCCGACAGCGGTGGAATTCCAGCGATGGCAATGGTGCCGATGAGAAAGGTCCAGTATGTTTTTGGCAACCTTGTACGCAGCCCGCCCATGTTGCGGATATCCTGTTCCCCGCCGAGGGCATGGATCACGCTGCCTGCGCCCAGGAACAGGAGCGCCTTGAAAAAAGCATGGGTCGTGAGATGGAACATCGCCCCTGTGAAGGCACCCACACTCAGCCCGACAAACATGTAGCCCAGCTGGCTGATGGTAGAGTAAGCGAGGATTTTCTTGATGTCATTCTGAAAAATCGCGATGGAAGCTGCAAACAGGGCCGTGGCCAGCCCGGTTATACCGATAACTGCCATGGTTGCCGGGGCCAGCACATAGAGGATGTTCGACCGGGCGATCATGTAAACCCCTGCCGTGACCATGGTGGCCGCATGGATGAGCGCCGAAACAGGCGTCGGACCTGCCATGGCGTCGGGCAGCCATGTGTAGAGCGGAATCTGTGCACTCTTGCCGATGGCCCCGATAAACAGAAGCATGGTAATGGCCACTATGACCGGGTTTCCGACAGGCATGGACTTTGCCAGGGTAAAAACACGGTCGAACGACAGCGAGTCAAATGTTGTGAAAAGCAGGAACATCCCAAGGAGAAATCCCAGGTCGCCGATGCGGTTCATGATAAAGGCTTTTTTTGCGGCATTGTTAAATGCCTGGTTTTTGAACCAGAACCCGATAAGCAGGTATGAACACAGTCCCACTCCTTCCCAGCCGATGAACATGATGAGGTAGTTGGCACCGAGCACCAGCAAAAGCATGAAAAAGACAAAGAGGTTCATGTATGCAAAGAACCGGTTGTATCCAGGGTCATCTTTCATGTAGCCCACGGAATAGAGGTGGATAAGAAAACCAACTCCGGTGACAACAAGCAGCATCAGCAGCGACAAGGGATCAATGAGAAAGGCGAAGGGAATGTCGAGCGGGCCGATGCGCAGCCAGGAAAACAGATGCTGAACCGGGGATCCGGCGAACTGGCGAAAATTAAAAAAAATGATCAGCGACAGGATGAATGATAAAAGGATGGTGCCGGGACCAATGAGGGAGGTGAGCTTTTTAGGGACAGAACGAAAACCCAAACCAAGGACCAGGAATCCGAGAAGCGGGAACAGAGGGATGAGTGTTATTAATAGTGTCATTTTCTTTTTAGTAAAAATAAATGCAAAATGCAGATTGCAAAGTCAAAATGCAACTATTTTGTGCTTCGTCAGCCAGATCGATAATTTTGCACTTTGACTTTGCATTTATATTTTTAATTTGATTATCTACCATTTCAATTTATTCAGCACGTTTATATCTATCGAATGCGTTGTCCTGTAAATCAGCACGACAATTGCAAGACCGATGGCTACTTCTGCTGCGGCCACGACCATGATGAAAAATACGAAAATCTGCCCCGCCGGATCGTTGGAATAGGCGGAAAAAGCCGCCAGCAGCAGGTTGATGGAATTGATCATCAACTCTATCGACATTAGTATCACCAGGGCATTGCGTTTGATGAGCACGCCGATCACTCCGATACTGAAAAGCATCGAGCAAAAGACGAGGTAGTAGTTGATCGGGATTGAATTAAAGCTATTCATTGAACAAATGTTTATTGAATACCGAATATTGAATATTCCTTTAAAGCTGCTCCTTCTTCCCCAGCAACACCGCGCCGACCATGGCCGTTAAAAAAAGCACCGATGATAGTTCGAACGGAACCAGGTAGTCGTGGTATAGCACTTTACCAAGATTTTTAACCAGCCCGATCTGGGTGGTCATCGGGTCCTGCAGCGAGCGGATCTCATACCCGCGGAAAATGCCGATCAGGGTGAGCATCAGCATTCCTCCGGCGATAAATGCCATGATATTGACCCACATGGGCTTTGGCGACCGTTCATCCTTGTTGAGGTTCAGCAGCATCACGGTAAACAGGAAAAGCACCATGATGGCACCGGCGTAAACAATTACATGCACTACAGCAAGGAACTGGGCATTCAGCAAAACATAATGACCGGCAATGGCAAAAAATGTAAGCGTCAGAAACAGAACCGAATGGATCGGCTTTTTCGATGCAAGCATCATGACCGCTGAAAAAAGGGCCATGACGGAAAGGAAGTGAAAAATATATTGTGTGAACATGTTTTAAAAATGCAAAATGCAAAGAGCAAAGTCAAAGGTCAAAACAGGGTGAATCGATAGCGAATCACGGAACTTTTTGCATTTTGATTTTACAATCTGCACTTTGACTTATTTATTGTGTTTATATCTTTTATCTTTCTTGAATTCAAGCACTTCCTTTGTTTGCCGCTTTGAAACATCCACCCGTTTTGCAGGATCTGGCGATTCGACCAACTCATCTTTGCCATAGATGAATTTTTCGCGCTGATACTCCGACTTTACAAGTTCCTTCGTCAGGAAGATGGCCTCCTTCGGGCAGGCTTCTTCGCAATCGCCGCAGAAAATGCATCGCAGCATGTTGATCTCGTAAACCGCGGCATATTTCTCCTCCCGGTAGAGGTGTTCTTCGCCGGGTTTACGCTCGGCCGACACCATGGTGATCGCCTCGGCCGGGCAGGCTACCGCACAGAGCCCGCAGGAGGTGCAGCGTTCACGACCTTCATCATCCCGCTTCAACACATGTTTCCCACGATAGATATCTGAAAATTCACGGGTTGCTTCCGGGTATTGTACCGTTGCCTTTCTCCGGAACAAGTGGCCAAAGGTAATGCGCATTCCATTCAGAATGGCAGGAAAATAGATCCTCTCCCAGAATGTCATCTGTTTGTTGGAAACCACCTTGGATCTGTTGGTAAGGCTCTTCATTTTTTACAATTCAAAATGCGAAATGCAAAGTCAAAATGCAAAGAACAAGGACCACTCCAGCGACCATCAAATTTGATATTTGACTTTGCATTTTGCATTTTAAATTTTTTCTACTGGTTTAATAATATTACAACACCTGTTATCACCACATTTAATATCGCCAGCGGTATCAGGCTTTTCCATCCGAGTTTCATCAGCTGGTCATAGCGGAAACGCGGGAGTGTCCAGCGGATCCACATATAGATGAAGCCAAAAAAGGTAATCTTTGTGAAAAGCACCATGAAACTTACAAAGGCAAAAACATTCGGAGAGAGTCCGAGTTTATCGAGTCCCGGGAAATGATACCCGCCAAGGAACAGTGTTGCCATCACGGCACCCGAGATGAACATGTTGATGTATTCGGCAAAGAGATAAAAACCAAGTTTCATGCTGCTGTATTCGGTATGATATCCTCCCACCAGTTCGGTTTCACATTCGGGTAAATCGAACGGCGAACGGTTGGTTTCGGCAAAAGCACAGATGAGAAAGATGAGGAATCCAAGAGGCTGGTAAAAAATGTTCCAGCTGAAACCCTGCTGTTGCGCCACGATTTCCCTCATGCTGAGCGACCCCGTCATCATCACGATGGTGATGATCGACAGGCTCATGGCAAGTTCGTAGCTGATCATCTGTGAGGAGGCCCGCACCGCGCCAAGCAGCGCGTATTTGTTGTTGGAGGCCCACCCGCCGATCATGATGCCGTACACACCGATGGAGAGGATGGCGAAAACAAAGAGGATCCCGATGTTCACATCTGCAACCTGCATCGGATAAGCTGTGCCGTTGATCACCAGGTCGGGACCCCAGGGAATGACCGCGCTCGTAAGGAGTGCCACAAACATGGTGAGGGAAGGGCCCAGGATGTACAGAAGCTTATCGGCTGAACCCGGCATGAACTCCTCCTTGAAAAAGAGTTTGACGCCATCGGCCAGAGGTTGAAGCAACCCCCACGGACCGGCCCGGTTCGGGCCATGACGGTCCTGAAACCACCCGGCTACCTTGCGTTCGATGAGGGTCGAGTACATCGCAACGAGCAGGCTGAGGACCAGAATAAAACTGGCAAGCAGTGTTTTGTATATGATCTGTGTCACCATTTCTGTAATAATGCAGCTTATTCCTGTTTGTTCATTTCCCCTGCAATCGGGTCTATTATCGACTGTTTCTTCATCTCTTCATAATGGTTGGCCGAAATGACCGACTGTCGTTTGATGTGGCGCGGACCTTCAATGACCCAATCCCCTGGTTCTTTCTTTTCAAAGCGGCATTCGTTGCAGATGAACTCTTCCACTTCCCCAAATTGGTCCTTGCGCCCGGTTACACGATAAATTTCGTTCCCGAACATCCATATGGCCACCTTGCCGGGGCATTTTCCGCAAGCGCGATGGGCGTCCATCGGTTTCAGAAACCATACGCGGCTTTTAAAACGTGCGGTTTTATCGGTGAGTGCACCAACAGGGCAGACATCGATCATATTTCCCGAAAAATCGTTCGTCACGGCATTCCCGATAAAGGTACTGATTTCCGAAACATCTCCCCGGTAAAGAATGCCGTGCAGCCGCTTGTCCGTAAGCTGGTCAGCCACATAAACACAGCGGTAGCAAAGGATACAGCGGTTCATATGCAACTTTATCTTATCCCCGATGTCGATCACCGGGAACTCGCGCCGGTCATCTTCTGTCGCCGTTTCCTCCATTCCGTAACCAAAGCTCAGGTCCTGCAGGTCGCATTCGCCCGCCTGATCGCACACCGGGCAATCGAGCGGATGGTTGAGCAGCAGGAATTCGACAATGCCTTTCCGCGCCTCCGCCACTTCGGGAGAGGTGAGGTTCTGCACCACCATTCCATCCTGGACCGGGGTACTGCACGAAGCTACCAGCTTTGGCATGGGACGCGGATCCTTTGCAGAAGATTGCGCCACCTTCACCAGGCAGGTCCGGCATTTCCCCCCTGAGCCCTTCAGCTTCGAATAGTAGCACATGGCCGGGGGAACGATCCTGCCTCCGATCTTCCGCGCCGCGTTCAGGATGGTTGTGCCTTCCTCTACGTCGATGGTAATGTTGTCTATAGTTACTTTAGGCATTGTTGGTTAATGCTTTTATAATGCAAAATGCAGGTCACAAAAATTCGAAATTCATTATTCGATATTCGGTATTCGGTATTCGATATTCAAAATACTTTCAACAGGCTGCGTTCCTTCGACAAAACTTCTGCCGGGTGAAGCACATGATCTTCAAACTCCTTTCTGAAATGTCTGATGGCACTGGCCACTGGCCAGGCTGCAGCATCGCCCAGCGGGCAAATCGTATGGCCTTCAATGTTTTTCGCCACCCTGACCAGCAGGTCGATGTCAGACATTTTGCCCTGCCCGTGTTCTATCCTGTATAAAATCTTCTCCATCCAGCCGGTACCTTCGCGGCAAGGGGAACACTGACCGCATGATTCGTGGTGGTAAAAACGGGTCAGGTTCCAGGTGTTTCGCACAATGCAGGCATCTTCGTCATACACGATGAATCCCCCCGAGCCAAGCATGGTGCCGGTTTCAAAGTCTCCGTCGGCGAGCGATTCGTAGGTCATCAGCCGCTTTTCTCCCCGGGCCGTATTCAAAATCAGGTCTGCCGGGAGAATAGGAACCGAAGATCCCCCGGGAATCACCGCTTTTAAATATTTATTCCCGGAAATTCCCCCGCAGTAACCGGGGGAATAGATAAAATCCTCCACAGGAAGTCCCATCTCAATTTCGTAAACACCGGGCTTGTTTATGTTCCCGCAGGCCGAGATCAATTTGGTTCCGGTACTCTTACCCCGCCCGATCTTCGAATAGGCTTCCCCGCCCATGCTGATGATCGGGCCGACAGTGGCCAGTGTTTCCACGTTGTTGACGACAGTCGGACAACCGTACAACCCCTTGAAGGCAGGGAATGGCGGTTTGATGCGCGGATTGCCGCGTTTGCCCTCCAGCGATTCGAGCAGGGCAGTCTCCTCACCGCAGATGTAGGCGCCGGCTCCCGGATGTACATAAATCTCCAGGGAGAAATCGGTTCCTAAGATGCGCTCCCCGAGGAAACCATGTTGCCGGGCCTCCCGGATGGCATTTTCGAGAATGCCTACCATGTATTTGAATTCTCCGCGAATGTATATGTAACAGGTATTTACACCAAGCGCATAGCTGGAAATGATGAGTCCTTCGATGAGCAGGTGAGGCAGATGGTGCATCAGATAACGGTCCTTGAATGTTCCAGGCTCGCTTTCATCGGCATTGCAGACAAGATAACGTGGCTTATCCGTTTTCCGGTCGAGAAAACTCCACTTGAGTCCCGTCGGAAAACCTGCACCTCCCCTGCCCCGCAACCCCGAACGGTTAACTTCCGCAATTACTTCCTGAACCGACAGGTGCCGCAATGCTTTTTCAACGGCAGCATAACCACCGTGTGTGCGGTAAACGTCGAATCCCCGGATGCCCGGAATGTCAATGTTTGCTAGCAGAATTTTTCCATCCATGTCGATTCGCCAGGTTTGTTTCTATCGGCATACTCTTTCAGGTCTTCAAGCAGCTTATCCACCTTGCCGGGAGTCAGCTTTTCGTAATATTCGGTGTTGACCTGCATCACAGGTCCGGTTCCGCACGAACCGAGACATTCCACCTCTTTGAGGGTAAAGATCCCGTCGGGTGTGGTTTCCCCCGGTTTGATCTCCAGGACATCCTGAAGGTGCGCCAGTATCTGTTCGCCTCCCGAAATGGCGCAAGGGCCGGTACGGCAGACTTCTATCACATATGTTCCCATTTTGCCAAGATAAAACATTGAATAAAATGTGGCCACCTCATACACCTCGATCGGCTGGATGTCAAGCAATGACGCCACATAATCCATGATGTCAACCGAAAGATAGCCACCCAGTTCCTCCTGCGCAATATGCAAAACCGGCAATAAAGCCGATTTTTGCCGGCCTTCGGGATACCTCTCCATCAGGCAATGCACCTTTTCCAGCACTTCAGGGGTAAAGGCAACTTTTTTACCTTCCCTTGTAAACTGCGGGTGACTGATTACATTATTTTGCATTTTGACTTTGCATTTTGCATTTTGCATTTTTTCTATGCATCCAATTCTCCTGCAATCACGTTCATGCTGCTCATGGTCAGGATGGCATCCGAAAGCACCCCTCCCCGGATCATCTCCGGGTATGCCTGGTAGTAGATGAATCCAGGCCGGCGGAAATGCAGCCGATATGGGGTTCTTCCTCCATCGCTTACCAGGTAGAATCCCAATTCGCCATTGCCCCCCTCCACCGAATGGTATACCTCTCCAACCGGCACTTCGATTTCACCCATGACGATCTTGAAATGCCAGATCAAAGCCTCCATTTTTGAATAGACCTCCTCCTTGGGCGGCAGGAAAAACTGCGGGACATCCACGTGAAAATTTCCCTCCGGCAGGTTTTCGAGGGCATTGCGGACCAGTTTGACACTCTCCCATATCTCCTGTTGTCTCACGCAGAACCGGTCGTATGTGTCGCCCTGCGTGCCAACCGGAATGGTAAATTCAAAATCGTCATAACTGCTGTAGGGCGTCATCACGCGAACATCGTAATCGACCCCTGCCGCACGCAGGTTCGGCCCGGTAAAGCCATAGTTCAGTGCACGCTCCCCGCTGATGGGGCCTACACCGATGGTCCGGTCCATGAAGATGCGGTTGCGCATTAAAAGTTTTTCAAACTCATGCAGAACTTTGGGCAGATGATCGAGGAATTCCCTGATCTTTTTTACCGCTTTGGGAGAGAGGTCGCGCTCAAAGCCGCCGATGCGTCCCATGTTGGTTGTAAGGCGCGCACCCGAAACCTCTTCATAAATCTCGTACACCTTTTCACGTTCCTGGAAAACATAGATAAAGCCGGTGAGGGCGCCGCTGTCGACCCCGATCACGCTGTTGCATACCAGGTGGTCGGTGATGCGAGCCAGTTCCATCAGGATGATGCGCATGTAATCGACGCGTTTGGAAGTTTTGACTCCCAGCAGCTTCTCGACGGTCATGTGCCAGCCGATGTTGTTAATGGGAGAAGAACAATAATTCAGCCGGTCGGTAAGCGGGGTTATCTGGTAAAAAGGGCGGTGTTCGGCAATCTTTTCAAAAGCGCGGTGAATGTAACCGATGGTTTGTTCGGCATCGATGATCTGCTCGCCATCCAGGGTGAGCACATTCTGGAAAATGCCGTGCGTGGCCGGATGGGTCGGGCCAAGATTGAGTGTGGTATATTGCTTATCTTCCAAAGTAGCGATCATCTTTGTCTTCCCGCGTCGGATCTTCCAAAGGATATTCCTTTCGCATCGGGAAAAAGTCCATGTATTCGACGTTTAAAATCCGTTTCAGATTGGGATGCCCGGTAAAGACAATCCCGTAAAAATCGTAAGTTTCCCGTTCCATCCAGTTGGCTGATGAAAACAGGTCGGTAACTGTGGGGATGTTCGGATCATTCAGCGTAACGAAGGTTTTGATGCGAAGGCGTTTATTTTCTGCCATGTTGTGCAGGTGGTAAACCACTCCAAGC
The DNA here is from genome assembly GCA_903828645.1 of uncultured Bacteroidales bacterium. Taxonomy (GTDB): domain Bacteria; phylum Bacteroidota; class Bacteroidia; order Bacteroidales; family FEN-979; genus CAIVAT01. The sequence continues at coordinate 16,263 of CAIKNA010000207.1, read as the reverse complement.
GGCAAACCGCGATCGGGATAATGGATGCCGCACAGATCAGTCAGAAAATTAAAGTTCATATTTTCATTCTCCTTCAAAAAGCAGATGACTTCATGGATAACCGGACAGGCGACCGTGAAGGCAAGGATGTCAGAAGAGGTGTCCATCTTCAGGATATCCTGGCCAAAAGCCTTGTACAACTTGTCGATGATAAACGAATTCTCCATTATTTATTTTGAATTTTGACTCTGCATTTTGAATTTTGAATTTACATTTTGAACTTGCTATTTCAATATTCCGTAACCCTTCAGCATCTCCTTGTACTCTTCCGAATACCGGCGCCGCAAAGATTCATTGGCAACAAGCTCCTGCACCTTCATAAAACCATCGATGATCTGCTCAGGCCGCGGCGGACAGCCCGGCACATATACATCCACGGGAACCACACGATCGATACCCTGCAGCACACTGTAGGTGTCGAAGATTCCACCGCTCGACGCACAGGCTCCCACTGCAAGCACCCACCGGGGTTCTGCCATCTGGATATAAACCTGTTGAATGACCGGGGCCATTTTTTTTGCTATTGTTCCCATCACCATCAGCAGATCGGCCTGCCTCGGGCTGAAGCTCAGCCGTTCGGCGCCAAACCGTCCCAGATCATAATGTGCACCCATGGTTGCCATGAACTCAATGCCGCAACAGGAGGTAGCAAAGGGCAATGGCCAGATGGAGTTCTTTCTCGCCAGCCCGATCACCTTGTCGAGGGTGGTGGCAAAAAATCCCGGGGCGGAATAACCGTCGGGCGGGTCGGCCTTTGTATATGCTGGCATCCTGGTATCCATGTGACTTATTTCTGGTCTTCCCAATTCAATGCCCCTTTCTTTATGATGTACCAGAATCCGAATAGTAAAAATCCCAGGAACAGGAGCATTTCCCAAAATCCATCCCAGCCAAACTCCTTGAAATTAATGGCCCATGGGTAGAAAAAAATGATTTCGACATCAAACAGCACGAAAAGGATGGCGATTAAAAAATATTTTACGGAGAAAGGGAAGCGCGCATTTCCTTTCACTTCGATGCCACATTCAAAATTCTGGTCCTTGCGGATCGTATGAAACTTTTTGCGTTTTCCGCCAATGTAATGCGTTGCAAACATTGTCGCCGCCACAAAACCAAATGCTACCACCGACTGAACCAGCACAGGAACGTAGTCTGAAGGGAAAAAAGCCGTGTCCATTATTTAGAATTATTCTTGACAAAGATAGATAAAATTTTCAAATACCGTTATAATCTTCACAAAGAAATGCAACAATGCAACAATGCAACAATGCAACAATGCAGGAATGCTGGAATGCCGGAATGCTGGAATGGAAGAATCAGTGATGTGGATTGCTGCCGCTCTGTTTTCCAATAATGAGAATTATCTCCGGATTACAGACACCCAACTTTGATCTGTCAAGATTAATATTTTGATAATCTGATTATTAGCTTCGGTCATTTTTTTGGCCTGATTTTTTCATACAGGGTTTAACGGCATCGGACCTGGTTTAGGCCGGATTCGTTTTATTGCTCCGGGCTCATGCATTCAAAAGAGAAAAAAGTGATCTGCATTCGTTCATTAATAGTCCTGTTCTGGTTGATTTTTTTGGCCATTCCAATGGTCGCACAGCAAAGCTCATCGGCAAGTGCAAGTACTTCCATCGTCTTGCCTGACAACATGGCGAGGCTGTCATTAACTTCTGAAGACGGCACCCTATTTATGCTGTCGAGCGGGATTTATAGTTGTTTTGACCTGAGTATTGCCGGATTGCCGCTTTCCCTGACCGGGAAAAACGGGGAAAACGAAGTCTGTTATAAACTGGATGTCGTGCAAAAGACATCCGCATCCATTGCCATTACCAATATCCGGTTAAACGTTTTGTTCAAAGAGGTTGTCGGACATGGTACCTACCTTGCAGCGAGCCCATATACCATTTTGGTAAATTATAATTAGGGGCTGGCGAAAAGAAGCAACCATCAGGATATTAAAAATATATGTGGTTGGTTGTGCAGGAATAATGAAAGGTTTTCATCACTTCCTTATACAAACCCTGCATTTTCTTAATCATTTGTTCCTGCAAATTTTTCATATTGGCAACATAGTTGCCTGATCTTTGCAGGAATAACCGGTTAACAGTTATCCTTTACCGGTTTCCCGACTCCGGGAAACCTTTGCAAATCAACCTTATGCAATGGAACGTCAACCAAGGATGAGGATTAACTCAGATTCTTAACAATTAATCCTATTTTTGTTTAATAAAAAAGGAGCCCGGTTTCAGCCCGATTTCCTGCCGGAAAGGAGAAAATTATGACGAAAAAAAATCTGTTTATCGCCTTTGAAGGCATTGACGGCAGCGGAAAAAGCACGCAGGTAAAATTGCTGTCCGAAAACCTGGTTAAAGCAGGTCACCGGGTCTATACCACGGTGGAGCCTACCAACAGCGTGATCGGATCAATTATCAGGGACATTTTCACCCACAAAACCGAAGCAGACCACCGGACCATTGCCGGACTTTTTGTTGCAGACCGGCTTGATCATCTGCTGGGCAAGACCAATGGAATCCTGAAAAAACTGGAGGAAGGGTATACTGTTATCACCGACCGGTATTATTTTTCCTCCTACGCCTATCATGGCGCACACATGTCGCTCGACTGGGTGATCGGGGCAAATGCCTTAAGTGCAGACCTGCTTCGCCCCGACATGAACATTTACATCGATATTTTGCCGGAGATCAGCATGGCGCGGCTTACCAGGGGAAGAAGTTCGCTGGAACTTTTTGAGAACATGGAAAACCAGTTAAAGGTGCGTGAGAAATATTTTGAAGCGATGGAAAAACTGAAACTGTCGGAGAAAATTTTTATCACAGACGGAAACCGTTCACCGGAAACAATTGCTGCAGATATATGGCATGAAATTTCACTACTCGTACCGTAGCGCATCTATCGGGTTCAACCCGGCAGCCTTCCTCGCCGGGTACCAGCCGAAAAAGATCCCGATGGCTGAAGAGAAGATGAACGACATGAGGATAGAGGGAATGGTGATCGTTACAGGCCAGCTGAGAATGTTGGCGATCAGTTGTGATACCAGCACGCCGAGTGTCACCCCGATGAAACCGCCAAGCAGGCTGATCAGCAACGCTTCGATGAGGAACTGAAGCAGCACGTCCCGGCCGCGGGCTCCTACACTCATGCGGATCCCGATCTCCCGGGTGCGCTCCGTCACCGAAACCAGCATGATGTTCATGATCCCGATACCGCCTACCAGCAGGGAGATGCTTGCAATGGTGGCAAGCAGGATGGTAAGTATCCCGGAAGTTGCGGTTGCGGCAGCGGCAATATCCGTCTGCGTACGGATGGTAAAATCGGCTTCCTCTGAAACGCCGAGGTTGTGTTTGGCCTTAAGCACATCGGTGATCTCCTGCGAAGCAACCGGGATCAGGGGTTCCGTTAATGCCGACCCCAGCATGTTCTGGATGTAGGTAATGGCCAGCATCCTTTTCTGGACAGTCGAAAACGGGGCGATCACCATGTCATCCTGGTCCTGCCCGAAGGCATTCTGCCCTTTTTTCTCGGTGATCCCGATAATCTTGAACGGAATTTTGTTGATGCGGATATAGCTCCCAACGGGGTCGGCGCCGGCTCCAAACAGGTTTGTCACGACGGTTTGCCCGACAACACACACCTTGGTGGCGCTGCGGTCGTCGGTCATGGTGAAAAGGTTACCACTTGTAAGCTTCAGGTTGCGAATGTCAAAATAGTTCGGATAGACCCCGTATACCGAAGTACGCCAGTTCATGGTTCCTGCCACCAGTTGCCCGCTGGTACGCACCTGTGGCGTGATGTAGGCCACCGACGGACAACGGGCAACGATGGCTGCCACATCATCAAGGGTCATTTTCTGCGACGACCCTGCTTCCATCCTTACCCCTCCGGTTGTGCTTGCCTGCGGGAAAATCATCAGCACGTTGGTCCCGAGTGTGGAGATCTGCGCCTGGATGCTCTGCTTCGATCCCTGGCCGATGGCAAGCATGGCGATCACAGAGGCTACCCCGATGATGATGCCAAGCATCGTGAGAAAAGTCCGCATTTTATTTTTACCAAGCGAACGCAATGCCGCCATCAAAAGATTTTTCAGCTTCATAGCTCATCCTCCTCTGCCGTTAAAGGCATGTTCGCCAGTTCTTCCGTGGCATTCCTGGGTTTATCCACGACAACGGCCCTGATGATCTTGCCATCGCCAAAGGTGATATTTCGTTTGGTAAAAGCCGCAATGTCGGTCTCATGGGTTACAATCACGATGGTGATTCCCTTCTGGTTCAGTTTCTGGAAAATGCCCATCACGTCAATGCTGGTGCGGGTGTCAAGGTTCCCGGTTGGCTCATCGGCCAGGATCACCACGGGATCGTTTACAAGTGAACGCGCGATGGCTACCCGTTGCTGCTCACCTCCCGAAAGCTGGTTCGGAAAGTGATGAGCACGGTCGGCAAGTCCAACAGCCTCGAGTGCATTCAGCGAGCGCTCGTGCATCTCCCTGGAGGTGATCTTTTTGTTGTACATCAATGGCAGTTCAACATTTTCGAGGGCGGAAGTGCGGGATAACAGGTTGAACGACTGAAAAACAAACCCGATTTTACGGTTTCTCAGGTTGGCAAGCTGGTCCTTGCTGAGGCTGCTCACGTCCACCCCGTCGAGCAGGTACTCTCCCCGTGTAGGAATATCAAGGCATCCGAGGATGTTCATGAAGGTGGACTTGCCGGAACCGCTTTTACCCATGATGGCTACAAAATCCTCTTTCATGATGTCGAGGTTGACTCCCCTCAGGGCGTGAACCTCTACATCGCCCATTTTGTAAGTCTTAACCAGGCTTTTAACTGAAATGATCGTTTCGTTCATGTTATCGTCCTCCCCTGCCGCCACCAGGGCCGCCTCTTTGCATCTGCGGTGCAAAAGGATTCTGTTGTTGCTGCTGCCCTGTTTGTGTGCCCTGAGGTGCAGTTGAACCCAGGACTATTTCTTCCCCCTCCTTTATTTTCCCGGTGATTTCGGTATTGAGCCCATCGCTTAGGCCGGTATGAACCCTGCGCGGTTTGAGCGAATCGCCAACCTTGACCCAAAGCATGCCGAAGTTGCTGCGCCTGCGGTTTTCTCCGCCACCTGAATTGCCCTGCATGCCACCCGTACCGCTCCTGCCCGCACTGCTGCCTGGACCTCCGGATCGACCGCCTCCTGAGGCCCACATGGCGCGTTTTTTCTTAATCGAATCGGGAAGGTTCTTTTCCAGCGCATCGAGATATTCCTGGGGTGGTGAAAAACGAAGGGCGGTAGATGGCACCCTGAGTATATCTTTCACCTCCTGCACCAGCACGGTGATGTTTGCTGTCATCCCGGGCAACAACTTCAGGTCGGGATTAGGAACATCAATGATGACAGTATAATTCACCACATTCTGGGTCACCACCGGCAGCAACCGCACCTGCCGCACGGTTCCGTTAAAAGTCAGTTCGGGGTAGGCATCTACCGTGAATTTCACATCCAGCCCCACCTTGATCTTCCCGATGTCGCCTTCATCGATATTCGCCTGCACCTGCATCTTGGTCAGATCATTGGCAATGGTGAAGAGCGTAGGGGTGCTGAAACTTGCAGCCACCGTCTGCCCGACATCCACAGCCCTGGAAACCACAACGCCTGAGATCGGGGCGATGATGGTGGAATAACGAAGGTTGATCTTTGCACGGTTCAGCGCTGCCTGTGCCGAAGAGGCATTGGTCACTGCCGTTTCATAGGTCGAAAGCGCCAGGTCATAGTCAGCCTGGGCCAGCACCTTCTGATCAAAGAGTATTTTCGTCCGGTCGAAATCCCGCTTTGACTGGTTCACCTGTATCTCCGATCGTTTGAGCGAAGCCCTTGCATCATCCACAGCCTGGGCCAGGAACGTGGTATCAAGGATCGCAATGACCTGCCCCTTTTTCACAACCGAGTTGAAGTCAACATTGATTTTATTGATAATTCCCGAAACCTGCGTCCCCACCTGGACGGTGGTATCCGCGCTGAGTGTGCCGCTGGCCCTCACCGTGACCTGGATGTCGCCCTTTTCTATTTTGGCTGTGCGGTATTCGACCGCCGCAGCCTTTTTCTTGCCGACAAACATCCAAACCGTAACCGCCGCTGCGACCACCACCACCGCAATGATAATCCAATATGCCTTTTTCATAATCTCAACCTTGTTATCAATTAACTTAAATCCAAAATCGTAAATCGTAAATCGTAAATCGTAAATCGTAAATTAGAATTGTATCGCCATCCCCTGGTAAAAATCAAGGATCTTGCTTTTAAAAATATAATCGTATTTCGCCTGGATGAGGCCGGATTGCGACTGGGTGAAATTATTCTTCTGGATTAAGAAATCGGTCGCACTCATCACCCCGACCGTGTATTTTTTCTCTGCATTTTTATAAACGGATTCAACCGCGGCCAGCTGCTGTTTGGTCGCTTCGTATTTCTTGATGGCGGATTTCAGGTCGGTGTAGGTCTGCTCGACACTTTTCCTCAGGATGTTTTTCGTATTCTGTTCATTGAGTTTGGTGGTGATCAGGTTGATTTTGGCCATGTCGATGCCGCTTTTAATCTGCCTGTTGCTGTATATCGGGATCGAAATTCCCATCGAGAATGACTGTCCGATGTTATCCCAAATCTGCTCGTAAAAAGGATAGCCCTCCGGGTTGACGCTGGTACCTTTTTTGCGGCTTGAGGCATAATTGGTGTTCAGGTTTGCGCCAAGGTTTACATGGGGCCATCGCGCACCTTCCGAAATTTTCAGTCCCATTTCAGCGGAATTCGTTTTCAGGGAGGCGCTGGTGATTTGCGGCTGAACCGCCAGTGATTTCTGATAAATCTCTGCGTTGGTCTGCAACACCACTGCCGAAGGCTCGTCCATCACAGGAACCTCTATTTCGAAATTATCGGTGATGGGGATTTCCATGAGCTGCATCAGGGTTACTTTGGCGAGATCAAGGTTGTTTTGTGCAGTGATGACTGCAAGATTATCGGTAGCCAGCTGTGATTTAATCTGCAGCAGGTCGCTTTCAGGCGACTTTCCCGCATTCACCATTTTCTCCGTCCGGTCAACCTGGGCCAGCGTGGCCGCTTCCTGGCTTTTTGCCGCCGATAAAATTTCGTACACAAATAAGACCTGGAGGTACCCTGTCGTGATGTTGAGGGTTACATCATTTTTCGCTTTTTCGATGTCGTACTGCCCGGCCTGCACATTTAACCGGTTTTGCCGGATGGAGTTGGCATTTTGCAGTCCGTTGAAAAGGTTATAACTGCTGCTGACGCCCAGGTTCGTCGAATGGTAACTCTCCGTAACAAAAGAATTGGTGGTGGGGTTTATACTCTTTCCCACATTCAGCGCTTCGCTGGCGTTGGCACTCAAACTTGGGATCCGGTTGGCTTTCGACTGCTCCAGGTTCACCTTTTCAAGTTCATTGCTCATGCGGCTTTGATTGACAGAGATGTTTCGCTGAAGGGCCGTGTCCAGGCATTGTCTGAAAGTCCAGGGTTTGGTCTGGGCCTTGGCCAGTCCTGACAAGAGGAGCAGGATGATAAAAAGAAAACTTTTTGGTTTCATTTGTTGCTATTCCAGTGGTTTTTCGTTGTTGATGATCTTAAAAATCTCGTCGCGGTAATGTTCACTGATCGGGATTTCCTTATTCCCGATGGTAAGCATGTGCTTTTGAATGAAGTCGATTTTATTGAACGCCACGATGAACGAACGGTGAACCCGGATAAAATCGTGCACAGGCAGTTTTTCTTCCAGCGCCTTCATGCTGATCTGGGTCACGATCGGCTTTTCACCGGTATAAATCTTGACATAATCCTTTAGTCCCTCCACATAAAGGATATCCTTCAGGTTTATTTTATAGAGTTTGTAATCGGCCTTGACAAATAAAAAATTCGGAGAGGAGACAATATCCCTGGCATTGGTTTGAGTGGCGGCCCTGTCGTGCAGGTCCATGTATTCATATACTTTATTGACCGCTTTCAGGAAACGCTCGAATGAGTATGGTTTCAACAGGTAATCCATCGCATCGAGATCAAAACCCTCTGTGGCATACTTTGAGTAGGCCGTGGTAAAAATAACCAATGGCTTGTGATGCAGGCTGCGCAGCAACTGGAGGCCTGAAATATCGGGCATCTGGATATCGAGAAAAATGAGGTCGACAGGCTCATTGCGCAATATTTCCATGGCCTCCATGGCACTCCTGCATCGCTGAACCAGTTCCAGGAACGGGATTTTTTTAATGTTGTCCTCAAGCAGGTCGAGGGCAAGCATCTCATCATCAATGGCCAGGCAGCGGATTACCATTTAAAATTGAATTTCAAGTTCCACTTTGTATTGATTGTCATCGTCGCTGATCTTCAGCAGATGTTTGCCGGGATATAACAATTCAAGCCGGCGCATGACATTTTTCAGTCCGATCCCCGAACCTTGTTCCATGGTGTCACTCCTGTGTTTTGCGATGTGGTTCACCACGGAAAATAGAAGTGCTTGTCCCCGGCAAACCAGGCGGATCGCAATTTCAGAAGATTCCTGGTAGCTCACCCCGTGTTTGAAGGCATTTTCGACAAAAGGGATAAGAAGCAGGGGCTCGATTGAGAAAAGTTCGGGGCGCCCCTCCGTTGCAAAATCAATTTTCACCGATTCGGGCAGTCGCAGCCTCTGAAGTTCAATATAGCTCTGAAGGTATTCCAACTCCTTTTCCAGGCTCACCTTTTCATCTTTCGAATCCTGCAGCATGTAGCGCATGATCTGCGAGAGTTTGATGATGGCATTTTCCGTTTCGTCCGATTTCTTGCGCGCCAGCGAACAGATGTTGTTGAGGATGTTGAAAAGAAAATGGGGGTTTACCTGTGATTTTAAAAATGCCAGCTCTGACGAGAGTTTCTCTGCCTCCATCTCTTTTTTCTGACGCTCGTTTTTAAACCACTCCATGGTAATGCGCACCGAAGTGCTTAATGCAAAAGCCATTACCGCCGGGTAAAAAGGGAAGGTGGCCGTGCGCCAGAAATTGAAGGGATGATGGTGCTCGATCAAACCGGAAGTGGCAAGGGCGAAAATAACATTGAAGCCACTTATGGCGACCAACCCAAGGAGCAACATCAGAAAATAGCGTCCTATCTTTTTTCTCAGTAAAAAAAAGGGGATCAGGTATAAAAAGTTATAATAAAAATAAGCAGCCATGAGCAATTGCTGAAACCATCCCATCATCATGAACCGCTCCCTTCCGGTTGCCGATTCAATAAAAACCAGGGGTACCAGCAAAAATGCAACCCACACCAGTATATGGATCAGGATGGTATAGGATTTTGAACGAAGACCGGGAATTTCTTCCATGGATGAATGACTCTTTTTTGGCGAAATTATTCAATTCTGCCTGATCTTTTCAACAAAATAGACAGTCCATGCAATTTTAACGATCGGAAAGATTTTTTCACCGATAAGGAAAAACAGCGGGAAAGATAAATTGTTATATTTGTCCTCGATGTTGAACCAGAAATTACAGCAAAGCCAGATACAAAAACTCTCACCCCAGCAGGTGCTGGTGATGCGTTTGTTGCAGGAGCCCATTCTCTCGCTCGACCAGCGGATAAAACAGGAGATCGAAGAAAACCCTGCCCTGGAGGAAGCCAGCATGGAAGAGGAAGAGGTTGACAATCTTGACGAGGAGACCACAACCGATTCCATTGACTCAGACGAGGATGAATTCACGGAAACCGAACCGCCGGTCTCCGCCGACGATGAGTTTACTTTTGAAGATTATGTGGACGAGGAGGAGATTCCCGAATACAGGCTGGTTGCCAACAACAAAAGCCCGGACGACGTTACCCATGAAATCCCCATCATATCAGGGATCAGTTTCCAGGATTTCCTGATCAGCCAGATCGGCTTGCATCAGTTCACCGATAAACAGTACATCATTGCGGCAACCATCATCGGCAACCTCGACGAATCGGGATACCTTTGCCGGGAGATTCCGGCCCTGGCCGACGACCTTGCCTTCAACCAGGCCATCGAGGCCACCCATGAAGAGATCCTCGGGGTGCTGAAAGCCGTGCAATCGTTCGATCCGCCCGGTATTGCAGCGCGCAGCCTGCAGGAGTGTCTCCTTATCCAGCTTGAACACAAGCCCGACCGCACCTATGCAACCGATCTTGCCACCATCATCCTGCGGTTCTACTTCGATGAATTCAGCAAGAAACACTATGATAAAATCCTTCAGAAGGGAAACATCTCCGAAGAAGAACTCAGGGAGGCGATTGCCGAAATTCAAACCCTGAACCCAAAACCGGGCAACACCATTTCCGAGGTGGCCCGCGACAACCAGTATGTCGTTCCCGACTTCCTCATCTCCAACAACGACGGCATCCTTGAACTGACCCTCAACACCCGTTATACCCGCGAATTGTCCCTGAACCGCGATTACCTCAGCATGCTGCATGAATATGGAGGCGCCAGACGAAAGCCGGCGGAAAAAGATGCGCTGACCTTCATCAAGCAAAAACTCGATTCAGCCCGCGGATTCATTGATGCCATCAAACAGCGGCAGGAAACCCTCTTTACCACCATGAAGGCCATCATGGATTACCAGTACGAATACTTCCTTACCGGCGACGATACCCGGCTTAGGCCCATGATCCTCAAAGACATCGCAACCATTGTCAACCTCGACATCTCCACCATCTCCCGGGTGGCCAACAGCAAATATGTGCAAACACCCTTCGGTACCCTGCTGCTGAAGAGTTTTTTCAGCGAATCGATGCTGAATACCGAAGGCGAGGAAGTTTCGACGAGGGAAATCAAAAAAATCCTCTCCGATACGATCGATGCCGAAGCCAAGTCGAAACCGCTCACAGATGATGAACTTGTCGACCTGCTGAAGGAGAAAGGGTACAACATAGCGCGCCGCACCATTGCAAAGTACCGCAAACAGCTGAACATCCCGGTTGCCCGTCTCAGAAAAGAACTATAACCATTCAAGATGATTGAGAATAAACTTTCCAGGGTGATCTCGTATGTTTTTCATCCCCTGCTGATGCCTTCGTATATCCTGCTGCTCCTGCTGAACCTGAACACCCTGCTCTCCCTCTCCCTTCCGCCGGCCTACAAAATATCGCTGGTCGGGGTAGTGTTTTTAACCACCGTACTTTTTCCACTGTTGCTTACCTGGATATTTTACCGCCTGAAAATCATCTCCTCTCTTTTCATGAACAGTAAGGAAGAACGGATCTACCCGATCCTGGCCATTTCGGTTTTCTATTATCTGACCTACTTTCTCCTGCGGGGAATTCACATTTCCACCATTTTCAGCTATTACATGCTGGGAGCCACCCTGCTGGCCATCCTGTCGCTGGTGGTGAACTTTTACCGGAAAATAAGCCTTCATGCGGTTGCCATCGGAAGTTTCACAGGCCTGTTTCTCGGACTTTCGCTGAATTTCGGGATCAACCTGAATACGGAAATCTTCTCAGGCATCCTGATTGGGGGCATCATCGGGTATGCCCGTTTAAAATCAAACTCCCATCAGCCGGCCGAAATATATTCCGGCTTTGCAATGGGAGTTTTGGTAATGGCGGCCTTAATGATTCTCCTCTGATCAGAAGGGCATCAGGATGAAACCAACCGATATCGGGTAAATATCGATGCCAGTCCCCTTCTGAAAAACACTGGCAAGCGAATAATAGGCATTCACGTTAAACCACTTGTATCCGACCCGCAAGGTGGGGCCGTAGGCGAATTTTTCCAGGTTCTTGATATCCTTGAACGAGGCCTTCAGTGCGTTGGTCGAGTTAAAAAGGTAATCATCTCCAACCCATTTTGAGTGAGCGTAAATCATATACCCGACCTTAAACCCCACACCGACGGAGACTTTGCTTTTGGTCTTTAAACGGAATTCAAGCGGGATCTCAAGAAAGGGCAGGCATATTTTGCTGCGTTTGTATTTCAGGGTATCCTCAATTTTGACAAATTGAAAATTGAGACTGTCTCCCTGGTACCTGTAATTCCAATAGAGGTTATGGATGCTGAGACCCAGGCCGATGGCGAAACTGAAAGGGCCTTTGCCAAATGGCATGTTGTAGGTGCCAAACACCTGTACTCCCTGGTTGATTGTGCGGGCTTTCATGCCATCCGGGGTATTCATCCAGATATCGGTGTACAATCCGACACCAATGCTGATGCGCTTTTTGGTTGAGGGCTTCACGACCTGGGCCATCCCGGAGCGGGGAAGAAGGAATGCAATGCACAGCAAAGCGGCAGCAAGGGTGAACAGGGTTTTTTGTATGCTTTTCATATAATAAATTTTTCCGGTTACAAAAGTAACCATTTAACAGGCTAGATAACGATCAAAATGGCGGAAAATTGGTTCAGCCCCATAAGTTTTCCGGGTAAACCCCGTTCCGTACCAGTTCGCGGATGCTTTTCACCACCATCTCGCGGTCTTCCTTGTAGGTCATCCCAAACCATTTCTCATCGCATTGGAGTATTTTCACAGTGGCTTCCTGCGATTTGATGAGCTCATTGACCACACTTGGGATGAAAAATTCAGATTTCAGGTTTTCCGCATTTTTCCGGATGAATGTTTCGAATTCCCTGTTCAGAAAACCGAACAGCGATGGGGTAAATCCCCAGAAATTCATAGACACAATGCTGCCACCGGAAATGGGCACCTGCTCTTCCTTTTCGTTGGTGTATGCAATTCCGGTCCCTGTCCGTTCAATATGCGTTCGTTCTACCACATCGACCAGGAAAGATTCCGGATCGGGCCGGCAAATCCCGCGCGACACGGCTCCGAATTCCGACAGCGTGTTAGCCAGACGGTAACCAACCATGCAATAGTCGTTGCCACTTGCAGGAGTCCACTCCCTGTAATAATCTGCCAGCGCTTCGAAAGCCCCGCGACCATAAAAATCATCGGCATTGATCACGGCAAACGGACCTTTCACCCTGCCGTCGGCCATCATCACCGCGTGGCCGGTTCCCCAGGGTTTGCTGCGGTTGTCGGGAATGACAATGCCTTCCGGCACCATCCAGGTCTCCTGGAATACATAGTCGATGGCAATTTTATCCTTCAGCCGCTCAACAAACACCTCCTTGAAATCATTTTCAATGACCTCTTTAATGATGAAGACCACCTTGCCAAACCCGGCACGGATGGCATCATATATTGAATAGTCAATGATGGTTTCGCCCGATGGGCCAACCTGGTCGAGCTGTTTAAGCCCCCCGTAACGGCTGCCCATCCCGGCAGCAAGGATTAAAAGGGTCGGTTTCATAATCTTTTTTTTTACCGTGATGGGAAATTTATCCTTTTTTCACCGCACCAGGCACATTAGGGCACATTAGAAAACACATGATAAAATGTTTAACTATTGTGATTTTCTTCTGTGCCCTAATGTGTCTACTGTGTTTAATTTTGTTTATTCCAATAACGTATCTTATACCCCGAAAACGCATAGTAAAAAATATACACATAACAGGGAATCAGTATCCAATATGCCTGCTGGGGGCTGAAAAGGTCAACCATCCTGCCATACAGCAGTGGTAATACAGCACCGCCTGCAATGGCCATGATGAGCAGCGATGAACCTATTTTAGTAAACCGCCCGAGTCCGTCGATGGCCAAAGGCCAGATTGCCGGCCACATGATGGCATTTGCAAGCCCCAGCAGTGCGATAAAGAACACCGATAAATCAAAAGGCAGCACCAGTGACCATCCTGTGAGGGTTATTGAGAAGGTGGTCTGGCCATGGATCCCGGCTGAAAAGATGGCCAGCATCCCGAAACCAATGCCAAGCAAGGCCGAAATCATCAGTGCCTTCTCCTGTTTCAGGTATTTTGGAATGGTGATGATGCCGATGATATATCCCAGGACCATCGCGGCCAGCGTATAGGAAGCAAAATACCTCGCCAGTTCGAAAGAAAATCCCTGGGCTTTGCCATAATTGATGATGGTATCGACCGCGATCACCTCTACCCCGACATACACAAAGATGGCGATCACCCCCAAAACAAGCTGGGGAAACTGGAAGATGCTTGTTTTAGAAATGTTGGCAGATGAAGTTGTTTCGTCTTCCTTGTCGGTATCTATGTCGGGAAGCGCCGAAAAGCGCAGCAACACCGCCAGGATGACCAGCACGACCGCCATGATGATGTATGGCAGGATGATCCGTCCGGCCAGTTCGTTGAGCACCGTGTTCTTTTGCAGTTCGTCCATGGTGCCAAGCAGGGTTTTATCAAATCGGTCCATCCCTTTTAAAACAATGGCTCCCAGGATCAGCGGACTGATCACCCCGGCAATTTTATTGCAGATCCCCATGATGCTGATGCGTTTGGCAGCACTTTCGAGCGGGCCCAGGATGGTCACGTAGGGGTTGGAAGCGGTTTGGAGGACTGCCAGCCCCGTTCCCTGCACGAAAAGACCGGTGAGGAAAAGCCCGAACATCCTCGAATAGGCTGCCGGGATAAAGATCAGGGCGCCGATGGCCATTAAGACCAGCCCCAGCGACATGCCGTTTTTAAACCCTGTTTTCCGCAACACGAACGATGAAGGGATGGCCATCACAAAATAGGAGATGTAAAAGGCAAAGGCGACGAAATAGGATTCAAAATTATTTTTTTCACAGGCAATTTTCAGGAAGGGAATCAGCACAGAATTAAGCCAGGTCACAAACCCGAAGATAAAGAAAAAAATGCCGATGATCGTGATTGAAAGGATGTAATTTCCCTTCGACCGGTTGGAGGGCGGTAATCCCGCATCGTGTGCCATGGAGATAATATTCGTAAAGATTTCTTTTGGATCGTTCCCGGCAAAAATAGTGAATTATATGCCACTTCCTGAAGTCGCTTCAGTTCTGTCATAAAATACGCTCAAATACTTGACTTTGACCATTAAAATCATTATATTACAGGAAATCGATGGTTTTTGTTACGGCATAATGGTTACCGTCTTGATATATAAACTATTTGCCGTTAATAAGTTATGTTTCTGAAAATGTTGCCCTTTATAAAGAATCGACAATTTTCTGTTATACAACAACTTAAACTTTGATTTATGAAAAAACTTTCCTTTCTTGTCGCTATCATTCTGGTGAATAGTAGTTTTCTGTTTTCACAGGTGGGCATCAACACCGACAACAGTCAACCTGACCCATCGGCAATGCTCGATGTAAAATCCACAATGATGGGTATGCTCATACCCCGCATGACAACTGCTGAACGCGATGCCATTGCCACGCCTGCAGTTAGTCTGATGATTTTCAACACCACTACGCGGTGCTTTGAAGCTTATAATTCAATGACGTCTGTTTGGGAAACAATCCACTGCCTTGCATGTCCTTTACCTGCTGCTCCTGCAGCCGGTGGTCATGTTCCTTTACCGGCACAGATTGTTTGGAACTGGAATACTGTAACCGGAGCTACCGGATATAAATGGAGTACGACGAATAATTACGCTATGGCGACCGATATGGGGATGGTTACAACAAAATCCGAAACAGGCCTGATCTGCAATACAACCTATACACGATATGCCTGGGCATATAATATTTGCGGGAATTCCGCACCGGTATCATTGACAAAGGCAACCCTGGCTTGTTTTTCCTGCGGTTCTTCCTTCACCATAAATCATGTGGCAGGAGCAGTAGCGCCGGTAACTAAAACGGTTTCATACGGGACGGTTGCAAATGTACCGGGCGAACCTTCGAAATGCTGGATTACCAAAAACTTAGGTGCAACACAGCAGCCATCCGCCGGTAATGATGCTACCGAGCCCGCGGCAGGCTGGTACTGGCAGTATAACCTCAAACAGGGTTATCAGCACGATGGCATTACGAGAACGCCTAACACCACCTGGATAACCTCTATAACCGCACCCAATGACTGGCAGACGGCCAATGACCCTTGTGTCCTTGAGATTGCAAATGGATGGCGGCTTCCAACGTATAGCGAATGGTACAATGTGGATGCAGCCGGAAACTGGAACAGCTATAACGACACGTATGCTTCCGGATTAAAACTCCATGCTGCCGGGTTCCTGGATTACAGTGCAGGTTTGCTGCTCGACCGCGGCTCAGCAGGCACCTATTGGAGCAGCACGCAGGGCACTCCAGGGAACCTCGGCTGGCAACTGGAGACCAGCAATACATATAGCTATATGGCCTGCTATTATGAAGCAGATGCCTTTACAG
>CAIKNA010000206.1 GCA_903828645.1 uncultured Bacteroidales bacterium | reverse complement strand
TGGATAAACGGGTTATCTATGGTACAAATATTTCACGTTATTTGTTTAATATGGGTATTTATGGAGTATCTTTGTACCAAGGTTGTACCATAAATCACTAAGACATGGCAAAGATCAATGTAACATTAAGAAAAAGGAAATCCAGTGCAGGCGACCGGAAAATATTGTATCTGGATTTTTACCCGGCTATTACCGTTGATGGAAGGCAGACCCGCCGGGAGTATTTGGGATTGTTCGTTTACGATCACCCTCGGAATTTATTTGACCGGGAACACAATATAAAAGCCAATGAGGAGGCCACCATGAAATGGTTAAGGCGAAAGAATGAACTGAATAAACCGGAAATCTATAACGATTACGAACTTGAGCAGTTGAGAAAAAAGGAAATCGGCGAAGGTTCATTTACTGACTTCATGGCAAAATTCATTGTCAAAAAAGACAACCATAGCAGCACTTATTCATGTATGCAGGAACACTTTATTAAATTTGCCGGAAAGGATTTGAAGTTTGCCGATATTACAGAAAAATCCTGCAATGGATTCAAAGATTACCTGAAAACGGCAAAGTTTGTTCACAGCAAAGAACTGGTAATTTCACGGACAACATCAGCGCACTATTGGACTATGTTTAAAATCACCCTACGTGCTGCATACAAGGCCGGACACTTCACTATTTTCCTGAATGACAAATTAGGATCAATGCCAAAGGATGAACACCGCCGGGAGTATCTTACAATGGATGAACTTAACACACTGGCAGCAACGCCGTGCCCTATTCCATTGCTCAAACGTGCTGCCTTGTTTTCTGCATTGACAGGATTACGATTTTCAGATATTGAGAAACTCACATGGAATGAAGTTGAAACCATTGATAACAACCATGTATTGAAGTTTAAACAGAAAAAAACGGGAGGCATTGAAACATTACCCATATCACAGCAGGCCGTTGATTTGCTGGGCGACCGATCACAGGCCAAACCGTTTGAAGGAATATTTTATGACACACGGGTAAGGAATAATATTAAAAAATGGATGACAGCCGCCGGGATAACAAAGAAAATAACCTTTCATTCTTTCCGGCATACCTTTGCTACTTTACAGCTAAGTGCAGGTACCGACATTTACACCGTATCAAAGTTGTTAGGACATAAGGCAGTTGCCACTACTCAAATTTATGCGCACGTATTGGATGAGGCGAAACGGGAGGCAGTGAACCGGATCACCATAGACTTTAATACCATGAAGCCATGAGAAATAAAAAGAACCCTGCCACCAGCGGCACCCCTCCCGAAAGTGCAGAGCCGGGAACACCCCGGATTAATCCCGAAAAGTATTACAAGGATTCAGGAATGTACGAACATTTTAAAAACAGCGGAATAACGATCAGGTTCACCAATTCAGCGGAGGCATTAAAAAGGCAGCAAGTGGAATTATGGAACGATTACTTAGAACGATGCAAGGCGCAATACGAAAAAGAGGGTGCAAAGATTGAAAATTCAGATATTGAAATATTCAGGCATGGATTTATTGAGAATGAAGTAAAATTGTTTACCGGATTTTTGGGGCAAACCCAGCCGGAAAGAAACAAGGCCGAAACCCGTAAATATTTGAATGAAGTCACGAAAGAACTTGAGCAGCTTAATGCGCACACTCCCGACCCCCCGGCACCGGATCAGCGGTTAAGCCATGATAAGATAGCATTGATAAATTACTACAATGGAATAACCATAACAGAGAATAACGCCGCTGGAATAGCGCAAAAATCAGGATGGATAAGCAAAACATCAGGCCGTAAATTATGGCAACGATATTTGTATTTCACCAGTAATGCAAACAGGAACGCAATACCTGACAACCCGACCCAGACCACAAAAAGAAACAAAATTAAATTGTTTGAAAGTGTACTGCCATACCTGAATGATACAGGTAAACAAAAAGCAGAGGCAGAAATTAAAGTATTGAAAATCAAACTACAAACAGAGGGATAGAAAAATAATATCCGGTTATAACCAGTAACCTAAAAATCAGTGGTTGCACCTTTGCGGAAAATTAAACAACGCAATTATGAGCAATCCATTTGATTTAATTGATGCAAGGCTAAGTAATATC
This sequence comes from uncultured Bacteroidales bacterium, assembly GCA_903828645.1. GTDB lineage: Bacteria > Bacteroidota > Bacteroidia > Bacteroidales > FEN-979 > CAIVAT01. Next base: position 3,767 of record CAIKNA010000206.1, on the reverse strand, counting down.
GAAAGTTTACTTATTGACCTGAAATTTCCTGTCACCCCGACCCCGGCACCCGACCCCGAACGATGGATGAATTTACAGGAACTTTGTGATTATTTGCCGGATCACCCGAAGCCGCAAACGGTTTATAGCTGGGTATCAAATAAAGTTATCCCGGTAAACAAAGGATCGAAGCACCTTAGATTCTTGAAATCTGAAATAGACCAGTGGTTAAAATCAGGCCGCCGGAAAACCTTTGCAGAAATGCAGGCCGAAACCTCCAAACGTGGCAGGTAATGGCAGCGCACGGCGAACGATCCCGGCAAAGTGGTACTAAGACCCGACCCGGCGACAAAACAGCACTGAAGGCATTAAATCAGTTAGCGGATCAGGCGCAAAGGTTGAAATATCCCGGACAACCTTACTTAGTTGCTGCCAAATATTCAGATAAGACAGCAAATAAACTCACCAGTTGTATTATTTCATGGATCAGGCTACATGGGTACCAAGCCGAAAGAATCAACGTAACAGGGCGGCAAATTGATAAACGGCAAACCTATACGGACGTGCTGGGACATCAGCGTACTATCGGCACCCTGAAATGGATACCCACCAGCGGCAGCCGTGGGAGTGCTGACATATCGGCAACCATTGCCGGAAAGTCTGTTAAGATCGAAGTAAAGATAGGCCGGGACTACCAACGACCAGACCAGGTTAAGTATCAACGTGACATTGAGGCGGCAGGCGGTTTGTATTTCATTGCCTCCACGTTTGAGCAATTCCATACATGGTACATAGCGACTTTTGAATAATAAAAAACCCGGCAGCCGTGGCAGGCAAACCGGGTAAAATCTTAAAAGGCATGAGCAAATATACAGAAAATCATGGTCACTATTTTACCTTTCCGTTAAAATTACTTTGGTTTAACGATCCGGTAAATCAGAAAAAAACGATTCAGGATTGTATTGATTACAGTATTTGGAAATTCATGGATTCCGGGAAATGTGGCAATGGTACTGATTCATCAAAACATAAAAAAGCGCAGGAATTATTAAACTTTTCCGGCGGCACCATTGACAAATATAAGAACACATACAGCCGAATTTCACAAACGATTACCAAGGGCGACATTTATACATCAGTGAAAACCAGTTATCTTTTTGATGCAAGGGAAAATATTTTAAAGCTGGAATTACTGTTAATGGTTGCTGCCATAAAATCAATTATCGGACATAAGAGAAATTTTGCCAAAGCCTATACAGCCGTTATTATCCGCCGTATGTACGGCCATGAAATGCCACTAAGCAGGCGGCAATTTACGAAACTTGTTAGCGATGGAATGGCAAAGCGTATGTTTACTTTGATCCCGGCAGGACGTGGTTATTACGTTTCGATTCGATTTACAGTAAATGAACTGAAAGAAAAAGTAACGCAAAGCATAACGAAATATGAAGGTAAAAGGATCGAAGCGGCGCAAGCCGGAAAGGATATAAGGACACTCAAAAAGCAGTTGTTTAAAGAGTATAAACAGATACCTAAAACCTGTACACCATGAGTACACGAAGCGTACACCATGCGTATTTTTCCTGTACACCATGCGTACACCATGCGTACACCTATATACGATACTGTATTAATATATACTATACTAAGAAATACTGTATTTATAAAGACTTTACTTAAAAAGAGATTACATAAAAAGAGGGTATTAAAAAGCGTTTTGCCCGCACATTTTTTTCAAAATTCAGAGAAATGAAAACCCAAACAGTAAAAACAGATTGGAACATTAAGGAACTGGAAAAGTTTTTCAATGAAACGAAATTGCCGCCGCCGCCGATCAAATTAAATCCGGTATGTGTTATCACAAATGTACACGGGTTTGTTGATTCACATTTTGAGATTATAAAAGCAAATTGGGAACGACCCACCTTTGAACCGTACCTGCAAAGGTTGCACCAGTTGAAAGAAATGATTGAAAACAGTAAACAACAATAAAAATACTTTGCCATGCCATACAAAAAGAATGATCCAAAGATTAACAGAGCCGGGAGGCCAAAAGGATCACAAAACAAAACAACCACGGATTTACGGCAAAGGATCACTGAATTAATGGAAAAGAACTTTGCCAATATCGAAGCCGATTTTAATAAGCTGGATTCTGAAAAGAGATTGACAATACTGGAAAGGTACCTTAAATATTGTTTGCCTCCGCTGCAATCATTGAATGTACAAGCGGAAATAAAAACCCAGTTGGAAGAAATGAACGACCAGCAGTTAAACGAACTGGCAGAAAAAATAATATCACTAAATTCGACACAATGAAACCAGACAGGCAGCAGTTGATTGAATCACTGGCAACCGGGAATATTAACGAAATTCTTAAAAAAAGTCCCTATAAATTTTTCTTCACTGTCTTTTTAGATGACAATCCGGACGGGACAATAGGTTACAAGTTGGAAGTGTTAAAATATGCCACTAAAAACAAACCATTTACAAAGGAAACCCGGACGGGAGTAGGGAAGTATGAAGGTACGCTAACAGTGGAGGAAAAAAAGTACATGGAGTTATGCCACAGAATAGGGCGAATTTGTTGTTTTGAAATTTCATCATAAATATTAACCCCCTCCATGCCACCCCCAAAATAAATAATTATTGAATGAATAAAATGTATATTTGCAATGCAACTAATTGAAATGTAAGCAAATAACATACATTTGTAAGCAAATAACATACACCTTAAAAACAAAAACCATGATTCAGAAAATCGAAAATGCCACGGGAGCCGAAGCAATGACAATTATCAAAACAATCACTGATTACGACAGTGTAACCGAAATGAAAAACAACCTCCGCAGGTTAATTGACCATTGGTTTATTTTTTCCAATGCTGAAGAAGACGAAAGGAAAAATATGTTTACTACGTTTACGGCAATTAACGAGGCATTGACCAGTATAGAAAAATTAAAATAAGAACGCCAATCCTTTGTAAGGCGGCCATGTTTGAGCCGCTTTTTTATTGCCTCCACGTTTGCACCGGATCACCTCACCGGAATAACATCAGGTACCCGGATCCCCCCCCTATTGATGACACCCCAAAACAGTCAAATAATGGCACCCCCTGTACAGAAACGTACCGTATTTGTACCATATTTCACATTATATTTTATATCTAACTGATATACAGCCTTAATATAGGTAGTTGCATAGAATTTTGAGTAATAGTGGGTTGGCTTTTACTTGCTTTTTTCAAAAGCAGCCCGGAAGGGATTTCTTTTTTGGCAGGGTTTCTTCTTTGTCCTGACCTCAAAGAAAAAAGCCTGATTCGCGAACAAAAAAAAGACTGCCGGAAGGGCAGCCTTTCTCAGGGTTTCTGTGTTTAATCAGAAAGGGATTTCTTCTAATATCGTTTCTTTGGAGACCTTCTTTGAAGTATTGCGTTTCTTTTTGGGAGTTTCAGTAGGCTTTACCGGTTCGTTTACTTCGGATTCTTCCAGGCGGTTTACATAAGCGGTGTAGTTATGTCCGAATTGGTCGGGGCTTTTCAGTTTTGCGATTTCAAGGGAGATATAATCTTCATCCTTGTATTTGTGTGAGAACTTTACGAGGTCTTCGATTTTGAAGTTGATCTTAATGATTTCAAGGCCTTCGATTTTCTTTCCTTTTCCGATGTAGTTTTTTACAAAATTTTTCATGGCTGTGATTTTTAAGTGAAATTTATATGCAAGTGTAATTAAGACCATGGAGGGGCACTCAAGTAGGAACTGGAATACCGAACACCTGCAGGATATGCC
>CAIKNA010000205.1 GCA_903828645.1 uncultured Bacteroidales bacterium | reverse complement strand
TTCTCATGTATGGAATCCTGTTTAACGGTTACATCATTGCATATACCATCCTGGCTGTTATGGTCATCAGGTTTTTCCACGGGCTGACCTGGGGCATCACGACGACGGCCAATTCGACGATTGCCATCGATATTATTCCACCAAAAAAACGCGGACAAGGGATCGGTTATTTTGGTCTGTCAACCACATTGGGCATGGCCATCGGACCGGTCATCGGCTCTTATGTTTTCCAGTGGGGCGGGTATTACGCCCTGTTCATGGGCGGATCGGTAATGGGCATCGTAAGTACAATTCTTGCAGGATTGATCATATATCCAAAACTTGCCCATGCAATCGATAACCAGGTGTTTCAATGGAAGAACTTGTTTGAGCGCACCACGATCATTCCTGCCCTGAACCTGATCTTTATCCAGATCACGTATGGAGGATTGCTCTCTTTCATTGCCCTGTACGGGCATGAGATCGGCATTGTTCATGCCTCGGGGTTTTTCCTGGTTTATGCGGTTGGCATTGGCTTTTCACGTTTCTCGTCAGGTAAGATCCTCGACCGCAACGGCCCGAAGTATGTGATCATGGGAAGCCTCCTCTTGCTGATCATCGGGTTTCCATTGCTGGCCCTGGTAAGAACACCACTGGGTTTTTACAGTTCAGCAATCATTCTCGGCATCGGGAATGGTGTGGTCTTTCCCACATTTCAAACGATGGTCAATAATATTGCACCTGCAAACCGACGCGGGGCAGCCAATTCAACACTTTTTGCAGGAGTTGATGCGGGCATGGGATCAGGGATGGTGATCGTGGGATTCATTGCACAGCAGTATTCGATCTCGACGGCATTCATCGTCTGTTCGGGGATCTGCGTGGTAGGTCTGATCGGGTTCCTGGCGGTAACGCTGAAGCATTACAACAGTCACGTGAAGCGTTTAAAACTTCTCGCTTAACCCGATCCAGCGGTCTGTCTTGACTTCAATTTCCTTCAGGATCGCCCCGAATTCTTCCGACATCAGGATCAGTTTTTCGGGAGCAAGTGTTCCCGAACGAAGTGCTGCTTCAACTTCTGCGCGTCGTAATTCAAGCGATGCAATTTCCTTTTCCAATACTTCCAGTTCGCGTTGTTCCCTGAAGGAAAGTTTGGGAGCAAGAGCCTGTTTTGGTTTTTCTTTTTTGGGTTGCATCGCCCTTACCTTTGAGCTTTCTTCCTTTACCTTCCGGTCGTGGTAGTCTTTGTAGATCGTATAATTCCCCGGGAAGTCCCGGATGACGCCATCACCTTCAAAAACAAACAGGTGATCCACGATCTTATCGAGGAAGTAGCGGTCGTGCGTAACAACCAGGACGCACCCGTTAAATGAGGCAAGGTATTCCTCAAGGACATTCAGCGTCAGGATGTCGAGATCGTTGGTCGGTTCATCAAGGATCAGGAAGTTGGGGCTTTTCATCAGCACTGTGACAAGGTACAGCCGGCGTCTTTCTCCACCGCTGAGCTTGTAAACCGGCTGGTGATGGGAAGTATATGGGAACATGAAATAGTTCAGGAATGCAGCGGCCGATATGGTATCACCATTTCCCAGCTTGACTACCTCCGCGATTTCCCTAACCACATCGATCACCTTGGTATCATTGTCAAAGCTGATCCCTTCCTGCTTATAATAGCCAAAGCTGATGGTTTCGCCGGTTTGTATTGAACCTTTCTGCGGCTTCAGCTTGCCGGTAACAATATCCAGGAATGTGGATTTACCGGATCCGTTATTCCCGATGATCCCGATCTTCTCAAAACGTTTGAATGTGTAGGTAAATCCCTTTAGTATTTTCAGGTCGTCCCAGCTGAAAGAAACATCGTTTAATTCAAGGATCTTCTTTCCCATTCGTGTTCCGGCAATATTTATGCTGAAACGGTTTTCATAAACTGTGTTCTCCGCCTTCTCTTTGATCTCATAGAAACTGTCGATCCGTGCCTTTGACTTGGTTGTCCTGGCTTTCGGCATCCTGCTCATCCAGTCCTGTTCCTTCCGCAGGAGGTTCCGGGCTTTCTCGGTTTCCTTGTTCTGGTTGCCGATGCGCTCAGCCTGTTTCTCCAGGAAATAGGAGTAATTGCCTTTATACTTGTAAACCGCTGCATTTTCCATCTCGAGAATCTCATCGCAAACCCGGTCGAGAAAATAGCGGTCGTGGGTAACCATGAAGATGGTGAGGTTTCGTTGAGAGATGTATTCTTCCAGCCACTCGATCATTTCAACATCGAGGTGGTTCGTGGGCTCATCGAGGATAAGAAAATCCGGCTCAGTGATCAGGATCTTCGCCAGGGCAACGCGCTTGCGCTGTCCGCCCGAAAGCTGTGCAACCGGCTGGTCAAGATCAGGAAGTTTAAGCTGTGTGAGGATCTGCTTGATGCGCGTCTCATATTCCCAGCCCTGGATGGCATCCATCTGTTCCATGGCATGCTGGATCTCTTTTTTGTCCTGTCCCTGGATCACCCGTTCGTAATTCAGGATGGTCTTCTG
>CAIKNA010000204.1 GCA_903828645.1 uncultured Bacteroidales bacterium | reverse complement strand
GGAAGGGATAAAGTGCCTGAATTTGCCGGTATGGATTACTTCATTTGCATCCCTCCAGTGAATCAGTTTCCTGAGGTAATTATACATATCCGTTTCAGCGTTCGTGCGCCCCTGTGGGGTAAAGGCATTCCGGGGGTCGCCGGCCCATCCTCCGGGAAAATCCTTGCGCTTGCTGCCATCTCCCTTATCGGATCCGGTTGTCAGCAGGATTTCTGTGCCGTAGTATATCTGAGGGATTCCACGCGTGGTAAGAATATAGGCCATTGCCATTTTCAGCTTGCGCACATCATCATTCTGCGAATCCAGGTAGCGGTTCACATCATGGTTGTCGGCGAAGACAACGATGTTGTTCGGGTTCGGGTAGGAAAAATCCTGGGCAAGGATTTCATAAAGCCTGACGATGCCGGTATTCCATCCTTCCGGCTCGGAGAAGGCTTTATTAAGCGCATCATACAGCGGAAAATCGAAAACGCTCGGAAGCCACGAGTCATAAGCGTCTTTGTTTTTCGAACCTTTTTGCCAGTAAGCCACCGATGCCGGGTAGTTAAGCCAGCATTCGCCCACCATGTTTATTTCGGGATACTCTTCCTGCAGTCGTTTCCCCCATTCAGCCATCATATCCTTGAATGAATAGGGGTGCGTGTCCTGCCTGATCCCGTCCAGTCCGGCATATTCCATCCACCAGATGCTGTTCTGGATGAGATAGTTTTTCACGAAGGGATTGGTCTGGTTGAGGTCGGGCATGGTTTTGTCGAACCACCCCCTTGCAAACATGTTGCTGTCGATCTGCGACACATACGGATCTGTGAAAGTTCCTGCCCGGTAATTGGTGCGTGTAAATTCAGGCCACTGGTTTACCCAGTCTTTGGATGGCAGATCCTTCATCCACCAGTGACCGCTGCCGCAGTGGTTGAAGATCATATCCATCACCAGTTTGATTCCGCGCTGGTGCAGGGCCCCGCTGAGTTTGACATAATCCTCATTGGTCCCGAACCGCGGGTCGATGCGGTAGTAATTCGTAGTAGAGTATCCGTGGTAAGAGTATTTCGCCTGGTCATTTTCCAGCAACGGGTTGATCCATAAGGTCGTGATTCCTAAATCCTGGAGATAATCGAGGTGGTCGGAAATTCCTTTGATATCACCTCCGTGACGACCGTCCGGGTTTTTCCGGTCGGGTTGTTCAGCCATCCCGGGATAAAAATCGTTTGAGGTATCCCCGTTTGCAAACCGGTCGGGCATCAGCAGGTAAATTACATCATGAGAAGTGAAACTCTTTCGCTCGGCCGAACCTTTTTTTCTCGGCTTCAGTTCATAGAGATACTTGCCCCCTGTTTTGTCCTTGATTTTAAAGGAGATGGTGGCTATGCCGGGACGCACGCCATTGCTGATGGTCAGATCAAGGAACAGGTAATCGGGGTTTTCAACTTTGTGAACTTTCTTCAGAACAAACCCCGGGTAGTCGACTGTAACCGTCGTTGATGCAATGTTTTTTCCATATACAAGCAATTGTAAATCAGGATTTTTAAACCCCGTCCACCAGAAAGGCGGCTCAACTCTCTCAAGTGAAACAGATTGTGAAAATACTGCAAAGGGAAAGATGATGAAGATAAGGAGTGTTATCCGTTGCATTATGAGAACATTAATTTATCATTAACAAAATTAAAATTAACCGCAGAGAACGCAGAGAAGGCGCTGAGAACCGCAGATTCAATTGTGCAAGGTGAATGTCATTTAAAGTGTCTACCGATTTAATTTCAAGAATTACTTTTTTATTTGCGATTATGTCTAACCTGTAACCACAATCCAACTAAACCTACTCATAAATCAATGGCAAAGGTTTTTGCCGTTCAATTTCAAGCACAGTTTTTCGAAGCTCATAATTCAGACATTCTTCATATGCCGATTCCAGCAAACCAGGACCAAGAACTTTATGAACTTTAATTGCACAGCCGATGATTATTTCGGTAATTTCATTTTCGTTCATCTATTTCAGTTTTTTCTCTTTGTCTCTCTGCGCCTTCTCTGCGTTCTCAGCGGTTGTTTTTAATTTTTAATTTTTAATTTATTGTATCTGCCAAACAATACTGTCAGATGTGCCAGTTTTGCTGCCAGTTCGGGGGTGAAATCATCGGAATTCGCCCGCCATTGCCAGTTATTCTGCGTAGTGCCGGGAAGGTTCATACGTGCCGAAGTGTCGAGCCCGAGCAAATCCTGCATCGGAACGATGGCTGTATATGCAACCGACGACCATGCAAGACGGATGAATGACCAGTGAATGTCATGATCCCCGGTGTTCAGGTAATCGAGTACATACTTCCGGTCGTCGGGGGAAGCATTCTTAAACCATCCCACAACCGTATCATTGTCATGCGTCCCGGTATAGACCAGGCAGTTTTTAACATAGTTATGCGGGATATAGTCATTGGCTTCCGATGAATCGAAGGCAAACTGAAGAATTTTCATCCCCGGCAGGTCGAACTCGTCGCGGAGTTTTTCCACATCGGGGGTGATGACACCCAGGTCTTCGGCGATGATGGGCAGTTTGCCGAACTCGGCGAGCAGGGCATCGAAAAAATCCTTCCCCGGGCAGGGGACCCACTCCCCTTTGATGGCGGTTTTTTCACTGTAAGGCACGGCCCAATAGGCCGCGAATCCGCGGAAATGGTCGATGCGGATGATGTCGTACAGGAACAGGCTGGTCCGGATGCGTTCGATCCACCAGAGGTAGTTCGTCTCTTTCAACACATCCCACCGGAACAACGGGTTTCCCCATAACTGGCCGGTTTCGCTGAAATAATCGGGAGGTACACCGCCTACACGAATGGGGTTCAGCTGGCTGTCGAACTCAAAGATTTCAGGGTTGGACCACGCATCGGCGCTGTCAAGCGCAACATATAACGGGATGTCGCCGATGATCTTCACTTTATGGTTGTGGGCATATTCCTTAACGGCAATCCACTGCCTGAAAAAAAGAAACTGCATGAACCTGTGAAAATCGATCTCCTCATGCAGCAGCGCCTGGATCGCTTTAATGGCTTCCGGCTCTCTCATTTTCAAAGGATCTTCCCATAGATACCAGGGCTTTTGCTCGCGATTTGCCTTGATAGCCCTGAAAAGCGCGTAATCATTGATCCATTTCGACTGATCCTTGAGGAAGTTGCGGTAAGCCATTTTTTCGAGATTATCCGCGTATAATGCAAAGGAATGATAGGCTTTTCTCAACAGCGGCAACCTGGCTTGCTGCACTCCCTCGAAATCAACGTGTCCGTCAGGATAATGAGGATAATCCGCAAGATCATCTGCATGGAGCAGGCGGGCTTTCACCAGGATATCGAGGTCGATGAGGTTCGGGTTGCCGGCATGAGCAGAAAAACACTGGTAGGGTGAATCAGCATACCCGGTAGGTCCCAGGGGCAGTATTTGCCAGTATTGCTGTTTTGCATTGACAAGGAAGTCAATAAACTCAAAAGCCGCTTTCCCAAGTGTTCCAATTCCATATTTTCCAGGAAGTGAAGTAGGGTGCAGTAAAATTCCACTCGATCTCTCTTTTAACATCTTTTTAAGGTTAGGTTAAATGCAAACAATGAAAACAATGCAGGCAATGAAAGCAATGAAAACAATGAAAACAATGGAATCAATGCAAACAATGTAATCAATGAAAGCGATGAAATATTTTTCTAATCCTGTATTTTAAAAATTTTGAAATTTTTTTATGTATTACATTTCTGCATTTCCTGCATTGCTTGCATTCTCTGCATTGTTTGCATTGTTTTTTCCTACACTGGTTCCTTTTCCTTTATAAACAATGCACTCACGGCCCCCAGGAACATGCTGACCCCGGCCATTACAATGCAAAGGATCGGGTTGTCGGCAAAGAAATATTTCAGGATCAGGCCGGATGTGATTCCGCTTACGATCTGGGGGATTGTGATTGACATGTTAAACAGTCCCATGTAGACACCCATTTTTTTGGGAGGAATGGAACTGGCCAGCATGGCATAGGGCATGGCCAGGATGCTTCCCCAGGCAATGCCGATGCCGATCATGGGAATGATCAGTAAATGGGGATTGCTGAAAATAAGGAATGAGAGCAGCGACACGCCTCCAATGGCGAGGGCCATGGCATGGGTTGCTTTTTTGGAAAACCTTTTGGCGATAACAGGAAGTGACATGGCAATGATCGCTGAAACGCCGTTGTAAACGCCAAACAGGATTCCTACCCAGTTTCCTGCATCCTGGAAGGCAGGGGAATTTGGATCGGTGGTGCCGTAAAACTTCAATGCAACCGCCGGTGTTGTGTAGACCCACATCGAAAAAAGGGCAAACCATGAGAAAAACTGCACAAGCAGCAGTTTGATCATGACAGGCGGGATAAAAAACTTCGCAGGCTTCTCCGGTTCTCCCGTTTGAACCAGTATTTCCGGAGGATATTCAGAGGTTGTAAATACAGTCCATAAGATGGATGAAAGGAGCACGAATGCCCCGAAATAGAATGAATAGGTGACATTATCGGGAATAAGTCCGTGTGAGCTGGCATCTTTTGAAATTCCGAACCAGTTTCCCAGGATATAGGGCAACCACGACCCAACCACGGCCCCTATGCCAATCAGCAGTGTTTGAACAGAGAACCCAAGCGTATGCTGGCTTTCCGGCAGTTTATCCGCAACCAGGGCCCTGAAGGGTTCCATGCTTATGTTGATGGATGCATCCATGATCATCAGCAACCCGCCTCCGATGAACATGGGAGCGATAAATGATGCCAGGTGGGGAGCATTGGGCATGAGGACCAACGCGATGCTTGTCAGGAATGCACCCGCCAGGAAGTAGGGCCTCCGCCTGCCCAGACGGCACCAGGTTTTATCACTCATATAGCCCACGATCGGCTGAATGATCATGCCGGTAATGGGTGCAACAAGCCAGAACCAGCTCAAATGGTGAACATCCGCGCCAAAAGTCATCAAAATACGGGAAGCATTTCCGTTTTGCAAAGCAAATCCGAACTGGATGCCGAGGAAGCCAAAACTCATGTTCCACACCTGCCAGAAGCGTAAGGCGGGCTTTTCTTTGGTTGGGTTGCGATTTTTTGTCTCTACCATGGTTCAAAAGTAAGAAGTTTCTATTACTTTTATGGCCCAAATATTACATATGATCCGAAATCTTTTACTGATCAGCAATTCTACAAATGCCGGCGAGGAATACCTGGCCTGGCCGCGCACGCATATCAAGGATTTTCTGTCGGGATTCGGGGTGCGGAAAGTACTGTTCATTCCCTATGCAGGTGTAAACCTCACCGCTTCAGGCATTGAAAAATCATTTGACCTCTATGAAGATCGGGTGAAGAAAATTTTCAGGGAGATGGGTTTTGTCCTGAATTCAATCCATCGTGAACCCAACCCGGTGATTGCCGTGAATGAGGCGGAATCGATCGTGATCGGTGGCGGAAACACTTTTCACCTGGCGCTGATGCTGCAGGAGCTTGGGGTGATGGAAGCCATCCGGAGAAAGGTGTCGCGGGGGATCCCGTTTGTTGGCTGGAGTGCAGGGGCCAACGTGGCATGCCCGACGATGAAAACCACCAACGACATGCCCATATGCGAACCTCCATCCTTCAACTGCCTTAAATTCATTCCTTTCCAGATCAACCCGCATTATCTTGATGTCAACCCCGAAGGCCATGCAGGCGAAACCCGCGAACAGCGCATTCTTGAATTCCTGACGGTAAACAGGGATGTTACAGTAGTGGGCCTGCGTGAAGGATGCCTCCTGAAGGTGATCGGTGATACGTTGAGCCTTGTTGGAAACCGCCCGCTGCGCCTCTTCCGTTTTGGCATGGAGGCACAGGAATTCCGGGAAAATGAAAACCTGGATTTTCTGCTGACGTGACCTCAGTCCCTGATCACCCGGGCAACCCCGAACTGGCCCGTCCGGGTGGTGACCTTCAGAATATATAATCCTTTGGGTAAATTTCCAACGGGGAGGGTGACCGATTTCAGGCCAACACCGTTTCTAACCAGGACCGCCTGGTCCAGGTAGTTGATCAATTCGACCCGGTCGACCTCTTTTTTTGATTCGACCGTGACATCATTGCTGGCAGGATTGGGGAAAACCCTGGTGATCAGCGCCTGATTGTCACCGATGCCAACATCCCAGGCCGAAATGCTGTTTGAGGATACGACGCGCACCGTTTTGCCGGTGAGCGAATCGCCCCGCACTGCCTTGGGGGTTATTTCAAACACCAGCCATTTTCCTATGTCAAGGGTGTCGACAGTGTAAGTGATTTTCAAACCGGAATCGATCTGGATTGCGTTTGTGCCCTGTGGATTGTTGCTCCTCAGCCAGCGGTAGGTCGACTGTCCCTCGGGGATGCCATTGACATTTTCATAGGAATAGATCCCGGTCAGGAATTTTTTATAGATCAGCAATCCCTGGATATCCACGTTGTATACCCATGGCGGTGTTGGGATGGAAGGATCGAGATTATTGTAGTGGCAGGAAAAAATGTCGGGATTCTGATGGATTGTATCGTGAAAATTATAGATCCGGTTGGGTTTTCCTGTCAACTCGGCGGTATTCCAGTTTCCGTTGATCCTGAATTTAAACGCCAGCGGCCCCTGGTGGAACCAGGTCGTATCAATATATTTTTCAAGAGTGTAGATGGTATCCCCAGTCCTGTCGAACAAAACATCGTTTGCAACGGATCCATTGAAATTCCCGGCAACGTCAATATAGTCGGAAGAAACATCGAAATGGTGCGCCTTGACATAATAACCCATGTCGCATTTAAATGTCATCAGCCGTTTGGCAGGGTTGAAATTGTTGAAATCACTTGTAACCCGGAGCAGGGTATCGGGGATCCTGGTAATCCGGGAAGGCCTGTACAGCAACTCCAGTCCGCTTGAATCGGCATTGATGCGGTATTTGTATTGCTGAACGGAACCGGGAACGAGCAGGGTGTCAACGTAGGCGTATGTAAGCGTTGTGTCCATCCGCTGCATTTTGGGAGCGGCCTGCATGCCGTTCATCGTGCCAACGATGCAAACCGAATCAGTCAGCGGGTGAAACGTACCAGATTGGACGGCATATTTCATATTAACCAGGAATGTAGTGATGTTCAGGGGCTCGTTGTTCCACCATGCCGACACGTTGATCATAACCGGGCCCGCAGTAACGGAACGGTTTACCGTTTCCATCACATTATCGTTGATCCTGAATTTATAGTGATAGGTAACCCCGGAGTCAAGCTGGTTTAACAGAGCGCCGGTATACACATAGCCGGGTTCACGGAGAAGCCTTACCGGTTCAATGCCATGATCGGCGACAAGATAGACAAAATCTGAATCCGGGGAGAAAAGGTGCTGGTTCACCGCTTTCGTCATGTTCACACTGAAGGAGACAGAGCAGGTTGTATCCGGGGTAGCCGAAAGCACTTTCACGGGAAAAATGAAAATGCAAAAGAGAGGCATCAACACGGATAACAGCATGATTTTCCGGATGATGGCAGGATGAACAGGGAAATTCATAGGATCGTAAATTTAACTCAGGATTGTCGGGCAAAGATACGAAAATAATAAAGGCTAACCGATCCTTTCAAAGACGAGTGCAGTGCGGTTGGTGTTATAAATTTTCAGGTGGTGGGTCTCATCCGCTTCATGATACTGCGTGGTATAGACAAGCTGGTCATTCACCCTGCCGGATCCGCCGAATTCCGGTCGGTCGGTATCCAGTATGATACGATAATCGCCCGGCTCGGGTATTGCGAATTCATAATCGGGGATGGACTTGTTTACATGGAAGTTGAAAATGAAAATGAGTCCCTGTCGCTTGAAAATGATGGTCTGGTTTTCACCGTCCATGTTCAACTGGTCGCCAAAACCGGTATCGAAAAGTTTGTAGTTCTTCACCACAGCGATCATGGCCCGGTCAAAGGCTGCAAGAAACCGGTACTTAAGATCGGGATTCTGCAACAGCGACCATTGCCGCCGGGCATACTGGAAACTCCAGTTGTTCCCTTCACGCGGAAAATCAACCCAGTCGGGATGGCCGAATTCATTGCCAATGAAGTTCAGGTAAGCCTGTCCCCCAAGGCCGATGGTGATGAGCCTGATCATTTTATGCAGGGCGATGCCGCGGTCGATGACATAACTTTCATCTTTTTTGCTCATCTTAAAATAGATCTCGCTCTGCATCAGCCGGAAGGCGATGGTCTGGTCGCCAACAAGCGCCTGGTCGTGCGACTCGCAATAGGCCACCGTTTTGACATCAGGAAGGCGGTCGGTCATCACCGACCATAATTCATGGATATCCCACTCTTCGTCCTTTTTTTCCTTCAACACCTTGATCCAGAAGTCGGGAATAGCCATGGCAAGCCGGTAATCAAACCCGATGCCGCCGTCGCGCACAGGCCGGCATAGTCCCGGCATGCCGCTTACATCCTCGGCAATGGTCACAGAATGTGGCTTGACTTTGTGGGTGAGCGTATTGGCGAGTTGCATATAGACCAAAGCATCCCATTCCACACCATCTTTAAAATAGCCGTCGCGGTCCCATACCTCCCGGTATCCATGGTCAAAATACATCATGGAGGTTACGCCGTCGAACCGGAATCCGTCAAAATGAAACTCCTTCAGCCAGTATTTCAGATTGGAAAGGAGGAACTGCAATACTTCGCGCTTGCCGTAGTTGAAGCATTTCGAATCCCAGTGCGGGTGATTTCCCCGGTCGCCCGGGTGAAAATACTGATCGTCGGAGCCATCGAACTGGTTAAGCCCTTCAATGGTGTTCTTGGCGGAATGGGAATGAACCACGTCCATCAGAACGGCGATGCCCTGTTCATGGGCTTTTTTGATAAGGTACTTTAGCTCTTCCGGTGTACCGAAACGCGAAGAAACAGCGAAAAAGTTGGTTACATGATAACCAAAGGAGCCATAATAGGGATGCTCGGCAATGGCCATCAGTTGAATAGTGTTGTACCCGGAATTTTTAATATAGGGTATGAGGTAATCGGCAAATTCGACAAAAGTGCCAACGGATAGCTGCTCATGGGCCATCCCAACGTGACATTCGTAAATCAGCAATTCGTTCAGTTGACGGATGTCAAAATGATCGTCAGACCAGTCGAACGGGTTGCGGGGCGACCAGTGCTGTCCTGAAAAACCCAGCGTGGCCGGATCCTGGATCACCCGGTGGATATAGGCGGGTATCTTTTCATGCCAGCCGGCATCGGAATGAACCATCACCTTGACCCTGCTCTGGTGGGTGAAGCGATCCTTATATTCGGCATCGGGAAGGAAAATTTCCCACTGGCCATACTTGTTTGGGGTAAGCCGGTGCGAATAGCGCTGCCAGTTGTTGAAATCGCCAAAAAGGTAGAGATCCTGGGCATTTGGCGCCCATTCGCGGTAATACCAGCCCTTGAGCAGGCGGTCGTAATTAAATCCATAAAACTTGTAGACATTGGCAAATTCGCCCAGGCTGTTCCAGTGTTCTTCGATCTCCTGCAAAGTTTGCCGGTAGCGCTCGTAACGTGATTCAATCTCAGCTGCAACAGGCTCAAGCCAGGGATCATTCCTGACAAGTGCAATCTGTTTTATCTTCCTTTCTTTCATGGTTCCCGGTATGTTCTTCATGTCAAACGGATCGCGAAGCTTATTCCTTCGTGTCTCTTCGTGTCTCTTCGTGCAATAATCATCGAAACCTGGTAATCGTTTATACAAGCAGGGCAATAGCAACAATCAGGATAATGACCAGCGGCGCCACGACAAGCACTGTTTTCCGGTCGCGCGCGATGTTGGCATTCATCACTTCTATCTGCCTGATACAGGTGGCTTCCCCCGGCCTGTATTGCAAGGCAGCCTTGAACTCCTCGCGTGCCGACCGGAAAA
This sequence comes from uncultured Bacteroidales bacterium, assembly GCA_903828645.1. Classification (GTDB taxonomy): domain Bacteria; phylum Bacteroidota; class Bacteroidia; order Bacteroidales; family FEN-979; genus CAIVAT01. Next base: position 9,606 of record CAIKNA010000204.1, on the reverse strand, counting down.
GGTCGATCTTGATAAAATTGGCTGCCCGTTCGGTGTGTTCCCTGAATTTCAGCTCTTCATGCGTAAGATGACCGGTGTGGTGTTCTGAATGATTTGCCATGATATCTCTCTTTTTTCACAAAAATACAGAATTTATCAATAAAAAATACCCGCTCCCTGTGAACGGGTATTCTTAAAAAATAATTGCATCACCCGGGTTACCTGAATTTATAGGTCAGGCCTATTCCCAGCATCTCTTTAAACTGGGTCATTGAACTTGAACCGGGTTGTGGCGGAACATCATCGTCATAGATAAGTTGGGTCTGTATAGATGCGGCCAGCCATTTGTTGACTTTCAGGCTTAATAAAAGGCTCCAGTTTACATCGATGTTGCCGAATTTATGCAGGTAATCTGAAAACAATTCCACGGTGGTGGTAAGATTGATGTTCTTAGCAAGGTCTTTGTTCAGGTCGGCACGTACATAAGGGCCGAATTCACCCTTCGTGGTACTTCCGTGATGAAAGCCGGATGCATCTTTGTAGGAATGTTCCACACCGAATGCACCTGAATCGGCCAGCTGCTGGTCGAGGACGAAGGTGAAACGCCCTGAAGAGGGTGAAACATAAAGGGTGAACCATTTTGCCGGGCTGTAGGTGATGCCGATACCCACAACTGCATATGCAGGAGCCATGAATTTGGAAATGACGGCAGAGTCATTGGGATAGTTGAACCCGTCGGCAAACTGTGATCGGAAATTTGCCAGGACGGTCAGGTACCATTTTTTATTATTGTGGAGTTCATAACCATAGGCAGTAGTGATGTCGATTTTATCATCTGTTTTGGTAAATTGGGCGTCGCTTCCTTTGCCGAGGATGTTGAATCCGTATCCCAGGTCGATGTTATTGGCCCAGATATGTTTTCCGTTTCTGTAATTTGCCTTGAAGTTGACCCATGCCACGAGGCCAAGCGAATTCTGTCCTCCTGAGGACCAGTTTGAGAAAGAAGCCTGCGTAAACTGGAGCGATCCTGAACCCTTCACAAACCAATGTTTGACAGCAGTATCAGGCTGAAGTTCAGCCATAATTTCGGTTTTGGCTTTGGCTGTCCTTTGAATTTCCTGGGCAGAAAGGCTGCCGGTTAGGCATAATATTAAAATAAAAGTAGTAATTCTTTTCATTGCTTTTAAGTTTTGGTTTGATTTTAACACAATAGGCATATTAGGGCACAATAGAAAGGCACAGTTGAAAAATTCTTTAATTTTGGTGGGATAAGTTTTTCATGTTGAATATGTGATTTTGCATATCCTGTTGTGTTATTCTATTGTAATCTATTGTGCGAATTATAAAAGGATGATTTTGAAAATTCTATTGTGCTTTTCTATTGTGCTCTAATGTGTCTATTGTGTTTAACTTAATTTGATAACTATTTTTTCAACAGGTCTCTGATCTCCGTGAGCAGCTCCTGGTCTTTGGTAGGAGCAGGGGGTACCGCCGGGGCCTCTTCTGTTTTCTTGCGGGTAAGGTTCATCACCGCTTTGACCATCATGAAAATGGCAAAAGCCACGATGGTGAAGTCAACCAGCGTCTGGATGAAATTTCCGTACTTTAAGGTGACAGCCTCTTTTGCGATTTTCCCTGTAGCCGGGTCAGTCACAGCTTCCCGGATGGTGAGCGCCAGGCTTTTAAAGTCCATTCCGCCTACCAGCACCCCTATTGGAGGCATGATGATATCATTGACAAGAGATCCTACAACCTTTCCGAAAGCCGCCCCGATGATCACACCAACGGCGAGGTCGATCACATTGCCCCGCATGGCAAATTCCTTGAACTCTTTTACTATTTTCATATCGTAATGTTGTTATGTGTGCGGCAAAAATAAATATTAACCGGACAAAATCCAAAAAAGTTCCCCGCAAATGCAATTGGTAAACCGGAAACGGCTAGAAATCAAACCTTCCTTCTGGCGCCCCAATAACTTGTCATTTGTCATTTGTCACTTGTCACTGATCATTTATCACTAGTCACTTGTCACCTGTCACGTATGAATTTCATATTTCGCTTTCCCCCCCGCCTTCCCGAGCAGTTCATTGATTTCCTGTTTGAGTTCAACCATTTTCAGTTCTCTGTCCATCATGCACCTGTTCATTTGTTCAAGTTCGGCAACCTGCTGCTTCAGGGCAACTTCGAGATGATGCCGCTCGGTGATGTCAACAGCGGTAACAAGACAGTGTTCTTTCTTTTCAGCGGCGATGCCGGCAAGATGAACAAACATGGGCTTTTGGGGATTCCCCGACAGGATCAGCTCACACGATTCCCTGCTCCTGCTGCCGAATACACAGTTGAGAAAATGGTTGAATACAGGTTTGGTGTCATCCGAAACAAATACCCCGAACCGGCAATGCTTTAAGTGCATTCGCTCCCGGCCAAGCAGGATTGCCCCGACGAGGTTCAGGTCGACAATCTCACCTTCTTTTGTCAGGGTGAAATAACCTGAAGGTGCAAAATCGTAAAGTTCGGCATACTTGTTCAGCGCAACTTCTCCCACAGCCCAGGCATGGCGTAACTCTTCATTCTGGAGTTCCAGTTCAATCCTGTGAACATCAAGGTCGTGGAGAAGTTTCAGCCTTTCGATTTCCGTTATTGCCGGATCGGAGGAAGATGGCTTGTTTGTCAATATTTTTTCCGCTTTCTGACGAAGGTTATCTGCATCAAAAGGGTTATCTGTACTCATACTCTGGAATTGTAAAAATTAACGTACTTCTTTCGGATCAGTTTCTGATCCTCGCTTCTTCAAAAACAATTCAGCCTTTTTGCGAAGAATTTTGATTCCTGCCGGTTCATTTTTTTCCATCGGGTTTCCTTGCTTCGAGCAGGGCTCCTTTTACTTCTTTCAACTCTGTTTCCAGCTTTTTTGTGAATGTAATGTCAGTGAATGTGATGACCAGTCCTGCAATACGATCCTCAAGCGTGCGATAGGGCATGATCCGGACGCTGAACCATCTTCCTTCGTTTGCTGTAACGGCTGTTTCGATGGGAATCAGGGTTTCGATCACCTTCCTTGCATGGCTTACCATGTCGGGGTACTGCAAGTCGCTTGACAAGTCGGTAAAGGGCCGGCCGATATCGCCAAAGCGCAGTTTGAAGATATTGGTTGCCTGGTCGGTAAATCTCCTTATATTCAAATCCTTATCGAGGAAAAGGGCTGCGATGCCGGTGCTGTTTAAAAGGTTTTTCATGTCGTCGTTTGCCCGCACGAAATCCATTACTTTGCTCCGCAGCTCGGTGTTTACGGTTTGCAGTTCTTCGTTCATGCTCTGCATCTCTTCTTTGGATGTAGTGAGCTCCTCGTTGGTCGATTGCAACTCCTCGTTGGTTGATTGCAACTCTTCGTTGGTTGATTTCAATTCCTCCTGAGAAGCCTGCATCTCTTCTCGGGTGCTTTGGAGATCCTCGTAACTTCGCTGCAGTTCGAATGTCAATTTTGATTGCCTGAGGTTTTCGACAGGTTTATCCTGTACAGGGTTCACGGTCTCTTTTACCGTGGGCTGGACTTCGGAAAAAACGACCATCACCATGCCCCTGATGGATTCGGGGCTCTCCAGTCGCTGAATAGTGACATCTGCAAACTGGGTTCCGCCGTTGGTCCCAATTTCAACATTCCTGATAATCACGGGATCGAAATTTTGCAAGGCTTTGCGGAAGGCGCCAGGGAGCTCATTCCGCAAGCCTTTGCGCGCCATCGAGTATATGTTCAGACTTGCCGTTCCGGCAACCGGTTCAAGGTATTTCCCGGTACGCCCGGTAATGTAAACGATGTCACCTTTCGCGCTTACCAGCACGCTGGCAGGGGCAAAACGCTGAAGTAAAATTTGATCGGCAAGGGATTGGATGTTTTCAGGTGCCTTCATGGTTGCCTTTGGTTCTGCAGGGCCCCGGCTTACACGCGAATAGGAGCTCGGGAAATCAAAAAGATCGGGTGCAACCGGTGTTAACGAGCGTCTGAAGATCTTCAGCCGGCCGTCAAGTTCTTCAAATCCTTCGTTCCGGTTTCCGATTGTTTCGGCGGAGCCAAGCACCATGATTCCTCTTGGGTTCAGGCTGTAATTGAAGAGTCCGATCAGCTTCTTCTGCAATTCCGGCTCCATATATATCAATACATTGCGGCAAGTGAGGATATCGAGTTTTGTAAATGGCGGGTCTTTGGTCACATTCTGCGGAGCAAATACAACCATTTCACGGATGGAGGAATTCACGACATAACCTTCTGCATCCCCGCTAAAAAACCGTGCAAGTCTTTCGGGCGATACATCACCGGCAATGTTGGCTGAGTAAACGCCCATACGCGCCAGGTCGATGGCATCACGGTCGAGGTCGGTGGCGAAAATCTGTAAAGTGATGTTTTTGTGTTTTTTAATTTTTTCCATCGCCTCTTTAAAAACGATGGCCAGCGAATATGCCTCTTCACCGGTGGAGCACCCCATGACCCAGGCGCGAAGAACATACCCGTTGGGAACCTCGATGATCAGCTGAGGAAGAATATTATCCCTGAGCTCTTCCCACACGGCAGCATCACGGAAAAAACTGGTAACCCCGATCAGCAATTCTTTGAACAAGACCTCCACTTCTGAGGAATTTTCCTGAAGAAAACGGACGTAATGCGATATCTTGTCAATCTGGTGAACAGCCTTGCGCCGTTCGACGCGTCGCAGCAAGGTGTTTTTCTTGTACAATGAAAAGTCATGCCCTGTTTGTTCCCGGAGCAGGATGATGATCTTGTCAATGCAATCGTTGTTTTTTTCAGTTATACCCGGTTCTTTTCTTACGGACGGAATGTACTTAAGGAAATCGACCAGTTTGACCGGCAATATCTCCGCGGGTGCCACAATGTCGGCAATTACGGCTTCGATGGCGCTGCGTGGCATTCCATCGAATTTGGCCGACATTGGGTCCTGCACCAGCACGATGCCGTTTTTTTCTTTAATTGCTTTAAGCCCCAGACTGCCATCGGAGCCCATCCCGGAAAGGATGATGCCGATGCTTTTGTCCAGCCGGTCGAGCGCCAGCGAACGGAAGAAAATATCGATGGGCAAACGCAAACCTCGCAATTCAACCGGATCGAACAGCTGAAGCGCGCCATGGAGGATCGACAGGCTCTTGTTGGGAGGGATCACATAGACACAACCCGGTTTCACGCTGAGGCCATCGGATGCCTGGTATACTTTCATTGGGGTTATCCGCTGCAGCAGTTCGGGCATGATCCCGGCATGATTTGGATCGAGATGCTGGATTACCACAAACGCCATTCCGCTGTTACTGGGCATGTTGCTGAAAAATTGCTCCAAAGCTTCCAGCCCGCCCGCGGAAGCTCCGATGCCTACAATGGGAAATTGCCTGAGACCAGGCTTTGCTGATGTTTTTTCCTTTACCGGTTCTGCTGATCTTGATTTTCTGGCGGTCATGGAAGAGAACTTTGGGAACATAAAGAGATTTCACGGGAAATCTTTTTGTAAAGATAAAAAAAAAAAGACCAAAAAAGATAAGATCAATATTAATTGTCCGTCACGCCCCACTCGTCATGCGTCACGAATACAATTTCTCATCCCCGACCATAACAAACAATTTTTTTGTTAACTTTGTAACCCAATCCACCAAACATAAAAAAATGGCACGTAACTTCTTTTTTACAACAGCATTATCCTTGTTAATGTTTGCCCTGCAGGCGCAGAACATGCCCGTTCATCCTACGGAAATAATAACCGGCACCTACCTGGGGCTCAGCAAACCGCTGCGCGAGATTCCCCGGATGACAGCCGACGAATTTCATCAGCTGGAATTGAAAGGGCTTACACGTACACTGAACAAAGATCTTAAAAACCGTGTTTTCCCATTCGCATCTACGGCCTTGCCCAAAGGTGCCGACCCTGCCTGGCAGGACGCCATGGGGACCACCATGGGCAATAAGGCTGCCATCATGAATTTTGACGGGCAAACGTCGCCTTATTATCCTCCTGATTGCAATGGCACTTCCGGTCCGAATCATTTCATGCAGACCATCAATACGGTGTATGCCATCTATGATAAATCAGGTGCGCTGGTTGCAGGCCCTACCAACATGAACCAGCTTTTTGGCGGTGTTCCGGGATCAAACCGCAACGACGGTGATCCAATCGTCTTATATGACGACCAGGCCGACCGCTGGGTGGCGACAGAGTTCTCCATCCCGAATTCAGGCACAAACTACATGATGATCGCGGTTTCCGCTACCAACGACCCTACGGGTGCATGGCATCAGTACTCCTTCCCCGTAGCCTCCATGCCCGACTACCCCAAATTCAGTGTCTGGCACGATGGTTATTACATGGGCGACAACAACAGTTCAGGGAATGACATTTACGTGTTCCAGCGTGAGCAGATGCTCACCGGAGGAACTGCGCTGGGATTGGGCTTCAAAAACGCATGGCGCCCCACTTCGGTGGATGGTTTTATGTGTGTTCCTCCCGTTGACAATGATGGCCCCGCCGCTCCAGCCGGAGCCCCCGGCCTCTATATCGCATTCAATGATGACGCTTTGGGCGGAGGTGTGGACCAGCTCTGGCTTTATGAATTAACGGTTGACTGGACAACCCCCTCAAACTCCGGCTTTGTGCGCACTCAGCAACTCGATGTGCAGCCTTTCAGCAGCAGCTTTGGCAATAACTGGAACAACATCGAACAGAAGGGTACCGGCCAGCGGGTGGACGGCATTCCCCAGGTGATTATGAACGTACCGCAATACCGTAATTTCGGGACCTACCAGACAATCGTATGTTGCCAGACAGTCAATGTAGACGGAGTCAGGCATGCAGGAATCCGCTGGTATGAGCTTCGCAAAACAGCGGCTAACTGGGAAGTGAGGCAGCAGGGTACCTATGCCCCCGATGCCAACAGCCGCTGGATGGGCAGCATCATGCTCAACGGTTACGGAACGATCGGGCTTGGCTATTCGGTTTCAAGTACCACCATGTACCCCAGCATTTTCTTCTGCGGCCAGTCACCGACAGAATATGCCAATGCCTCCGGGATTCTCGACATCGCAGAAGATACGATCCAGCTGGGCGCGAATTCCCAGACCGGCGCCAACCGGTGGGGCGATTATTCCCTGTTATCCGTTGATCCGACCGACGATAAAACTTTCTGGTTTACTTCTGAATACATTGGCAGCGGCAGCAGCCGGAAAACACGCATCGCCTCGTTCAAATACAACTTTGGCCCGACGGTAGCCACCCTGGCAGCATCAGCAGTTACCGCGACAACAGCCACGCTGAATGGCACCGTGAATCCCAACGGGGTTCCAACCGATTACCATTTTGAATATGGCAACACTCCAATGACGCTTAACTCTTCCACACCTTCCGTATCAGCCGGTTCCGGGTCAGCCAGTGTGAATGTAAGCGCCGATGTTTCTGGTCTTCTGAGCGACACCAACTATTTTTTCAGGGTTGTCGGTACAAGTTCGGGAGGATCTGCTTCCGGTCTCAAAGTTAAATTTTCCACGCCACTGGCCCCCTTTATTGCAGTAACACCACCCAACCAGAATGTACAGGCACCGGCAGGCAATACCAATTTCCTGGTTTCCTCCAACACCAGCTGGACGGTTGAAAGCGATGCAGCATGGTGTACGGTGACCGGCGCAGCCACAGGCAATGATACCATCAGGGCTGGTTATGGGGAAAATTTGTCAGTGGGTTCGCGAATAGCTCACGTTACAGTTACCGGCCTTGGCGCTGGAATACAGACAGTAACCGTCACCCAGGAAGGTGCGGCGCCGTTGCTTTCCATAACCCCCGCCAATCAGAATGTCCCGTCCCCGGCGGGCAATACGCAATTTGGCGTGACCTCCAATACTACATGGACCGTTGTGAGCGATGCAGCGTGGTGTACCGTGACAAGTGCCGGTTCAAACAATGGAACGATTGCGGCCAACTACCAGGAGAATGTTTCTGTAATCCCGAGGATATGCTCCGTTACGGTTACAGCACCCGGCCTGGCCTCCATCACGGTAACCGTCACCCAGGCTGGTGCCGCCGCCACCCTTTCAGTCACTCCGGCCAATCAGAATGTCTCTGCAGTGGCAGGCAGTACCGCCTTTGAAGTTGCATCCAATTCAAACTGGATCGTCGTTGGCGATGCCTCCTGGTGTACCCTGACTACTGCAGGATCGGGCAATGGCACCATCGTGGCAGATTATACCGTGAATACGGCCGACCAGCCGCGCGTGGCAAACGTCGAGGTAAAGGTAGCCGGACTGCCGGCGCAAACCGTAACGGTGACCCAGGCTAAAGCAGCCAACGGGGTGGGCGAAACTGCTTCCGATGGCATCCGTATCTATCCGAATCCGACAAAAGGAATTTTTGAAATCGTTCCCGGCCAGGCTGATACGCGCCCCATGGAGGTCTCCGTACAGGATATAAACGGACAGGTTATCCTGAAAAAGTTGTGCAAAGGGGAGAAGGAATACCAGATCGACCTCTCCGCTGCTTCACAGGGAACCTACAACATCATCGTGAAGACCGAAACCAGGCTGATGGTGAAGAAGCTGGTGGTGATCAAGTGACGATTTACGATTTACGATTTACGATTTACGATTTACGATTTACGATTTAGGAAGATAGATTGTTTTTACCCGATGGACGTTTGGTTTTTTTCCAGGCGGCTATCGGGTTTCTTTTTAATGGTTCATCGCAATAATGCACCCCTCATGTCAATTTCTTTCACGAAGGTTAAAATTCTTGACATTCAGCTCCCGATTCCATTTTTCTCGGTTATAGATCATGAAAACTTTAAAAGGTGATTTCAGTAAACACATCACGGGCAATCGATGAATCTCAATGTCAGCGCCAATGATTTGTTTCGACAGGGAACCAGGTTTCAGGTTAAATCCGGTTTCTTCATCTTCTTCGCGGTTCTTCGTGTTTCCTTCATGGTTCTTCGTGTAAAAAACTAAAATAAAATTTACTTGTGAAAAAAATGGGCCTCACTGATAAAAGGACGCATTCTTGCGATGATCCTCATTAATTTCCATCTTCCTCTGTTCGGGGCTTTTCAATTTGGAATGGATCTAAATTTCCGGTTAAATTCAAATTGTCAGGCAACTTCTTTCATATATAGATATCTTTGTATATAGATATATATAAATTCCTAATACAGATATTCATGAAAAAAGTCTGCCTTCTCATCATGTTGAGTTTTTCAGCCTCTTCGCTACTTTGGGCATCCAACCCGAAATCAAAAGAAAAATCAGCTCCTTTAACTCCGCAGTATATCGTCGTGGCATGGAATGATCTCGGGATGCATTGTGCAAACCTGGACTTTTCAACGATGTGCATACTGCCGCCTTATAACAACCAGAAGGCCCAGGTCATTCTGAAGGGAAGCGCCACAGCATTGCCTGCTGTCATGACAGGTTTAAGCGGAATCTATGTTACTTATGAAATACCGGGAAATACGCAGTCGGCAACAAAATCCAATTTCTGGAGCTATGCGCAGCAGCTTTTCGGAGTAGCATTGCCGCTAAACGTTGGACTTACCGGTTTCGGCATGTCTGGAATCATGTTGTCGGATACCAGCAACAGTTTCCATGTCGAAGGG
>CAIKNA010000203.1 GCA_903828645.1 uncultured Bacteroidales bacterium | reverse complement strand
TATTCCCCCAGGAACAGGTAAGGAATCCGACCCAGGCCGCTCCTTCCTTGAAAATATCGAGGCAATGAGCTGTGTACAACATCGGGTATGGTCCCAGCAATGTTGCAACAGGCATGTTAGCAAGGGAGGTGCCGAAATTCAGCCTGACGATCCTGTTGTTGTTGTTTACGATTCCGATCCACGTTCCGTTGTCATTCAGGATTTTGATCCCCATCACCGTGTCGCCCAGCATGCCAAAACCACCCAGGTTTGTCCAGGAAACAGGATTGTTGCTGAAACTTGTCCCATGGTTGTACCTGACGACCGACATGCTGCCCTGGTTTGTGACAAATGAGTAACAGGTCCCGCCATCTTTAACCAGGGTTATATAGCCCGGAATGTTTAGCAGGTTCCCCGGGTTCCCGATATTGGTGCCCACCGGATCCGACAATGCATTGCCTGAACAGAAACTCCAGTACCAGGTGCTTCCACCGGTCGAGGTATTCATTATGGAGACAGGCTGGCCGGTATAAACGGTATCCGGTGAAGTAAAGCCGGCCACCTGGGCTGAAAGGTGAGGGGGGAGAACTGCCATGATCAAGGCAATGACGGATATCAATAGCCTTCTGTAATTCAGGAATGGAAACATCTCTCTGTAATGTCCCGTAAATATAAGAAGGAAAACCGGATGACAAATAAAATTAAGAAAGTTTTGTCAAAAGTTGTCGAACTGCGCACATTTCGCATTTCGCATTTGTGTACCGGAAGCAATCCTTATAAGTACAAATCAATCAATGCGCCATAGTCGTCCTCCTTCATTTTCACGGTGCCCCCGTTCACTTTGTTGTGTATCATCGATGAAAGGACGGATTGACGGCTGACTCCGGAAATATTCATATCCGACAACCGCGTCGGGCAGCCGATCGATTTGAAAAAGGCTTCGATGCGGTCGATGGATTGATCAGCAGAGAGAGTTTGATCAAAAAGTTCCGAACCCAGCTGCGCGATACGATCAGAAATTTTAGGTTTAAAATGACGCATCCAGGCCGGGTAGACAATGGTCAGCGAGGCACCATGGGGCACATCGTGCAGCAGGGAGAGGATGTGTCCGGCACTGTGCACGCCCCAGTCGCCAGTTGACCGGCCATACATGGTCATGCCGTTCAGCGCCATGGTAGCGGCAAACATGATCTTTTCACGGTACTCATAATTGTGCAGGTCACCGATTAATTTCGGACCGTACTCCATGGCCTCCTTCACAATGGAGATGACGAACCGGTCGGTCAGGGTGGCCTCCCCGGTTCCAAACCAGGCCTCGAAACTGTGTGCGATCAGGTCGGCGATGCCATATGCCGTGTAATCGCGTGGAACGGTGAGGGTGAGTTGCGGGTCGAGAAACGAGTGTTTTGGGAAAGTCAGTGGTGAGCCAAAAGCCGATTTTTCACCCTGCGTGTGGTTCGAAACCACGGCGAATGGATTCATCTCCGTGCCGGTAGCGGCGAGGGTGAGGATGGCGACCAGCGGGATGGCCCTTGCGGGTTTTGCTTTCCCGGTGAAAAAATCCCAGCCTGAATGCGCCACCGGGATGGTGACGGAAATGATCTTGGAGGAGTCGATCACGCTTCCGCCGCCCACGGCAAGGATCACATCAACGGCATGCTCCCGGCCGATCACCGCTGCGGCATCAACGTCTTCAATCACAGGGTTTGATCTGATCCCTCCATATTCCGAAACGTCGAAACCCTGCGATTTCAGGTCATTCATGATCTGGTCATAGAGCCCGCTTTTTCTGACCGACCCTTTTCCGTAAACCAGCAACACACGGTTTCCGTATTCTTTCAGGGTGGCGCCAAGTGCCGGGAGGATGTTTTTTCCGAAATGAAGGGTTACTGGATTGTATGCGATGAAATTTTCCATAATTGATATATTTTTAATTAGTTAAGCAAATGAAGGAAGAAATCTTCATGACATGAAGAAGTCGTCAAAAATACGATTTATAGTTCATTTATGGCACGAAGATCCGCGAAGGAGCACGAAACAATTGTACCTTTGCCACACGGGAACCTATTCGCTTTGGTAACACGGAACCACTCAAACACCAGTATATGTACGGAACATTCAAAGAGCACCTGCAAAAACAAATCGATTCGATCATCTCCGAGGGATTGTATAAAAAAGAACGCATTCTTGTCACACCCCAGGGGGTTGAAATAAAGACCGACCACGGTCAAAAAGTCCTTAATTTCTGCGCCAACAATTACCTTGGTCTTTCCAATGATCCGCGGGTAATGGCAGGGGCGAATTACACCTTTTTCCGGTATGGTTTCGGAATGTCGTCAGTACGGTTTATCTGCGGTACGCAAAAAATTCACAAGGATCTTGAAGCGAAGCTGAGTGAATTCCTCGGGATGGAAGATACGATTCTCTACTCTTCGGCCTTCGACGCCAACGGCGGGGTGTTTGAACCGCTTCTCGGCGAACAGGATGCGATTATTTCTGACGAACTGAACCACGCCTCCATCATCGATGGTGTGCGGCTGTGCAAGGCGCAGCGCTTCAAGTATAAGAATAACGACATGGACGATCTTGAAGAGGTGCTCCAGGACGCCGGGGAGGCCCGTTTTAAACTGATCGTAACCGACGGCGTGTTTTCCATGGACGGCATCATTGCAAAGGTTGATAAGATCTGCGACCTGGCCGACAAATACAATGCCCTTGTGATGGTCGACGACTCACATGCCACTGGTTTTGTCGGGAAAACCGGCCGTGGTACCATTGAACACTGCAATGCCCAGGGAAGGGTAGACATCATCTCCACCACGTTCGGCAAAGCACTGGGAGGCGCCTCCGGCGGGTGCATCTCGGCAAAAAAAGAGATCGTCGAGATCCTGCGCCAGCGCTCTAGACCCTACCTCTTTTCAAATACCCTCGCCCCGGCCATCACCGGCGCCACCCTGGAGGTGCTGAACATGCTTTCGGAAACCACCGCGCTCAGGGACAAGCTGTTTGAAAATACGAAACTGTTCAGGAAGGGGATGGAAGATTTTGGTTTTCGCATCGTGCCGGGAATCCACCCCATCGTTCCTGTCTTATTCGGGCATCTTCCCAACGATGCCAAGCTGTCGCAGGAGTTTGCCAATGAACTTCTTGAAGAGGGGGTGTACGTCATCGGCTTCTATTATCCTGTTGTCCCGAAGGGTAAATCCCGGATCAGGGTCCAGATCAGTGCGGCCCATTCGATGGAACAGATTGGCTTTGCCCTGGATAAGTTCAGGAAAGTCGGAAAGAAGCTGGGAGCCATATAATTTACGATTTACGATTTACGATTTACGATTTATGATTTAC
>CAIKNA010000202.1 GCA_903828645.1 uncultured Bacteroidales bacterium | reverse complement strand
GGCAACGGTAAATGCTCCTCCGGTTTTAACAATCAGTGCCAGCCAGACAGCATGTGGCAATACAGCTGCACTGCTCGAGGTTACTTCCCCGGCCTCAAATTATGATTTGTATACATGGAGCCCGGTCACCAATCTCTTTACCGATTTTAACTGTCAGCAGCCTTATGTAGCACTTACCTATGCAAAGACGGTATACGCAAAATCGGCTACAGGGGTTGTGACCACCTATACCTGTTCTGCTTCAAACTCTGTTACCAACTGTGCGAATACCGTCCAGTCCACGGTAACCATATTGCCAACTCCTGTCATTGTTTCAGCTCCTGCATCGATTTGTGTTACCGGGAGTTCAATCTTCAGCCCGACACCAGCAACAGGATACGGCAATGCAACCTTCCAGTGGCAAAGTTCTGCCGATGGCATCACCTACAACGACATTTTGGGTGCAACCAGCCTGGGTTATACAACTCCTTCCATATCAACGACAACTTACTACCAGTTGACTGTTAAAAACAGTGCCGGTGCAATTTGCTCCACCCCGCAGTACACCCTTGTGGTCAACAATCCGCAGGTTTACACTGTGACCGACGGCAGTCGTTGCGGAACGGGAACCGTGATTTTAGGCGCTTCAGGGAGCGGAACCTTGAAATGGTACGCTGCAGCTTCCGGTGGCGATACCTTAAGGACCGGACCCACTTACAAAACGCCCATCATCAGTGCTACGACCGACTATTGGGTCGCATCATCAGGCGGCGCCGGGGGCCTTGTTTCCGTCGGGCCAGTTTCACCAACTGCACAGGGGGGAACCATTACAACCCAGACAGTTGCATGGAATGTAAATTTCACAACACTGGTTTCGACCTCAATCAAATCGGTTGACATTTTCCCGGTTGCATTGGGAGAGACCGGTGTGATCAAGGTTATCACAGGTTCCACCACCGGCGGTACCGTGCTGGCCACGATTAATTATACTACAAACGTTGCAGGAGGAAGTACCCCTCAGAAAATCCAGATCAATTACGATCTGCCGACACCTGGAACCTACAACCTCTACACAAGCACCCTTCCCGCTTCAGGAATAACCAGGAACACTTCGGGAGCCGTATATCCTTACACTTCGTCTGTTGCCAATATTATTTCCAACGGGTATGATCAGACCTATTTCATGGGGATGTACAACTGGACTTTTGGTTCTGAATGTGTTTCAGCCAGGCAAATGGTGGTGGCAAATGTTTTACCGGCTACCCCGATTACTGCATCTGCAACCCCTGCCTCTGTTTGTGCCGCAAGCCCGAGTACACTTGCTGTGACCAGCACCGATTTGAATTATACCTATAACTGGATGCCGGGAAACCTCAACGGGGCTTCACAAACTGTTTATCCCGAAACCACCACCACCTATACCGTCACTGCCAATGATGCAGCAACCGGTTGTGCCATAACTGCAACTTCCATAGTAACGGTTTTGGGTTCACCAGCTCCGATCGTCATTACGCCATCTGCACCGGTAATAACCCCCGGGACGATCCAGCCACTGGCAGCCACGGGCGGTGAAGTCACAGGCGTTACGATCTTCGGCGAGAACTTCAATGCAGCGACAAACAACTGGACAACCATCAACAACTCCACTGGTGGTACGAACGCGGCACTTACAGCATGGACCCTCAGGCCGGATGGTTATGTTTATTCATCTTATGGCACCTGGCACAGCAACGACAATTCGCAGTTTTACATGTCCAACAGCGATGCGGCAGGCAGTGGTGTGACAACCGCTACCATCCTGCAGTCACCCTCATTCAGCACCGTCGGCTATTCTGCCGCAAGCCTGAGTTTCTTTCATTATCTGAACTGGAACAGTTCGTCATCCAAAGTTGATTATTCAACGGATGGAACAAACTGGACAAATTTGAAAACATATGTTGCCGACGCAGGTGCCGTTGGAGCATTCGTCCAGGATAACATCGCCTTCCCGGCCGGAGCTTTAGGACAGGCTACCGTCTACATCAGGTTTAAATATGATGGCGGATGGGATTATTTCTGGGGCATTGACAATGTTGCCGTCACCGGTACATCTCTAACCAACATCACATGGTCGCCTGTTACTGACCTCTATTCCGACAACATTGCTTTCACACCTTATTTGGGAGAACCCCTGGCAACTGTTTATTCAAAACCAACGGTTACGAGAACCTACACGGCCTCTTCTATCGCAACTGCAACCGGTTGCATACGGACAAAAACAGTTACGGTTTCTTTCCAGTCATCACTCTCCCTCACCGGATCGGT
>CAIKNA010000201.1 GCA_903828645.1 uncultured Bacteroidales bacterium | reverse complement strand
GACAGAATTCTCTACGGGATTCGACCAGGAGATTACACGGTATGTAAGGAACGGCGGGAATATCCTGATCTTTCCATCCCGTAAAATCGACATGGGGAATTACAATGAACTGTTCTCTTCGCTTGGAATGCCAGCATTTGCAAGGTTTGATACGACACATGTCAAAGTCTCGACAGTGAACACAGACAGTAAGCTGTTTCATGATGTCTTTGAAAAAGATGCCTCAGGGAAGATCACCCTTCCTGAAAATGCAGATTTTCCGGTGGCATTTCAGTATTATACCACAGATAGAGCCACCCGTGCAAATACTGAAATCCTGATGACATTGCAGAACGGCGCTCCATTCCTTTCAATCAGTTCCTGCGGGAAAGGTCAGGCTTATGTATGTGCTGTATCGCTCGATGAGGAATCCGGAAACTTTCCAAAAAATTCAGTCTTCGTGCCGACACTTTATAAAATTGCCTTACTGAGCCAGCAGCAGGCCCCCTTGTTCTATTTCCTGCCGGTTGAAGAGGGAGTTGAGATCACTTCCGATTCTTCAGCAAAACAGGAGGTGTATAAATTAAAGAAGGTTGATTCTGACATCGAGATCATTCCTGAACTTAAGTCTGTTGGTTCCATGATTGTACTATATACACATGACCAGGCGAAAGAAGCCGGAAATTATGCGCTGATCCAGGGAGGGAAAATGCTTCAGGGTTGCGCGTTTGATTATAACCGGAAGGAATCCGATCTTCATTGTTATTCAAGTAAGGAACTTGAGAACCTGCTCAACCGGGCTCACATCAGGCAATATGCAATTCTGAAAGGGAAAACAACTTCGCTGACACACCAGATTGCCCAGTTAAACCAAGGTACACCTTTGTGGAAATCTTTTATCCTCGGCGTATTGCTCTTCTTGCTCTGTGAGATTTTAATCATCCGGCTGGTGAAGGATTGAGATCGTCGGATCTACAGAAAAACCAATATCCTTGAGCAATCCAATGGTTTCCGGTGAAACATTTCTGAGAGCAATGTGATACGCAGAAAACTCTCTCCGAACCGGGTATCTTCCTCTTTGCTGTTCGAAAGTTTGTGGTGCAGCACGAAAACGGCGATCATCATCAGAAATTGAATAAGTATGACAGACGGCTTCCTGAATTATATCGGGAACTGTTCTGTTTTTTCCATCAATGGTTAACCCGGGATGAGATGGCGCAGGGATATCAACCGGGAACCAATCATTGAGCGGGAGATTGAAAAAGTTGCTCAGTTCCCTTACGATTGCTGATGTGCCATGGGCCTTTCCATCGGATGAATAGCCTGCAATATGTGGGGTTGCAAGATACGCGAAGGACATCAGTTCAGGATCGATGGTGGGTTCGTTCTCCCAAACATCCAGAACCAGTCCGGGGAAATTGTGACTGGATACTACTTCCTTCAAAGCAAGAGTATCTATAACTTCTCCCCTTGCTGAATTAATCAGCCATGCATTTTTTTTCATCATTCGGAACGAGTCCTTATTGATAAGATGCAGGGTTGAATCGATCCCTGATTTATTCAGAGGCACATGGAGCGTAATGATATCCGATGATTGGATAAGATGTTCAAGGCTGACAAACTTCCCGGGTCCTTCAATCCTCTCCCTTGGAGGATCATTCAAAAGGACTTTCATTCCTATTGAATGTGCAAACGCTTCAACAAGTTTGCCGACATAACCAACTCCGGCAATACCCAGCGTTTGATCCTGCAGGGCGATACCTGTTTTCGCTGCGATGGCAAAGAGGGCGCACGCGATGTATTGCTGTACAGATCTGGCATTGCACCCTGGCGCGTTGATCAAACGGATGGAGTGGTTGTCGCAATAAAGGGTGTCAATATGATCAAACCCGATGGTTGCAGTGCCAATAAATTTTACCGAAGAATCAGTCAGGAGTTTTTCATCACACTTTGTGAGGGTTCTTATAAGGAGTGCATCCGCACCTTTTATTGAATGATTTGTGATTTCATTACCTGGCAGGTAGACAACTTCTGCGAAGGGTTCGAGCACACCTCTTAAAAATGGAATCTTATCATCTGCCACGATTCTGATCATACGACCTTGCTTAAGCTATCTTCAGATACATTCAAATCACGGCTGATTGTCCCTTTTAATTATCATAACAATGGTGGGAATCCTGTTGATTTAGAGTCCGACTCCGCAACCCAGGCGAAAAACCGGGTTTGTATAAGGAGACATATAGGAATCATTCAGGTTAAAAAGAATCATCAGGTCAAGTGAAACACGACCTCCCAAAGGCTGGCTGTACCCACCACCAACGAAAATGCTGTTGAATTCGATGATTTGTTTCCCGGGCCTGTACCAGTTTCCCTGCGGATCGACGATGGATCCGTCGGGAGGTTGTCCGCTTGAAACGTAGGGTCGCTGGTAGCTGAGGTATTCATATTCAACATGAGCAAAGATATTTCCCAGGGCATTATCGAAGATGCTTGAGAGATAGTACCTGGCAAAAATTCTTCCGCCATATACATTTGATTTAAAGTCGATGTACTGTTTGGTGTTCCAGTCGATGTAATAATTCTTTATTTGCAGGTATTCGTAACTGAATCCGGCACCGAGATAAAACTGGTCAACGACCCGGATTTTCACTTCAGGGGATAGAACAACGCCGGTAATAGATCCAAACTGGAATCCTACATTGCCTCCCAGGGATACCCGGTGCCAGAAATCATGAGTTTTTGGTTTGATTAATTCCTGTGAATTGCAATTCGAAGGAGCAGAAAGTATCAATGCAAAAAATAAAAACGAACTCAAAATAACATTTCTCATACGTTTAAAATTGGATTTAGAGCCAGAGACAAAGATACAAAAGAACCGAATATTTCATTCTGAAACATGAATTTGAAATGCAGATGTTAAAATCTTGAAAATATTTCGCATTGTAACTAACTGTTTTAAAACGCACTTGAAATAAATATCAAAATAATTAAAAAAATGTCATTGTAATTAGAAAACAATCTGTACTTTTGCACTCCTAAATCAAACGTTCTTAGAAAAAGCTGCAACACTACGAAGCCAAACCCTTGATAAAACAAGGCTTTTCAACTTGTGAATATTTTTTTTGAAAAGATTTTAAAAAAAACTTGCACAATAAAAAAAAGGTCGTAATTTTGCAGTCCGAATTTAAAAACAAAGTAACCTCAAGTTAGAGGGGAAGATAAAGTTCTTTGAAAGATTGAAGTAAGCTAGTAGCAAATATCCCAAAGGTTTTTTTTATTTCTTTTGGTTATAACACATCTTGAAAGAATCAAATTTTCATTTTTACTATGGAGAGTTTGATCCTGGCTCAGGATTAACGCTAGCGGCAGGCCTAATACATGCAAGTTGAACGGTAACATGTCCAGCAATGGATGATGACGAGTAGCGCACGGGTGCGTAACACGTATGCAACCTACCTTTGACTGGGAGATAGCCCCGAGAAATCGGGATTAATACCCCATAAAATTATGATGAGGCATCTCATTATAATTAAAGCTCCGGCGGTCTTAGATGGGCATGCGCGACATTAGCTAGTTGGTGAGGTAACGGCTCACCAAGGCTACGATGTCTAGGGGTTCTGAGAGGATTCACCCCCACACTGGTACTGAGACACGGACCAGACTCCTACGGGAGGCAGCAGTAAGGAATATTGGTCAATGGGCGCAAGCCTGAACCAGCCATGCCGCGTGCAGGATGACGGCCTTATGGGTTGTAAACTGCTTTTGTACGGG
>CAIKNA010000200.1 GCA_903828645.1 uncultured Bacteroidales bacterium | reverse complement strand
TTGTACCTCTGCAGATGAATTTTCATAGGGGAGGAGGCTGACGAAGCCTACGAGCGTATTGTTGTCTCCATTAACCTTTGCTTTTTTCCTGGTCAGGGAGATCGAATGCATGCGGATGCTCTCTCCCTTGGTAGCTTGCGGCAGTGCTGTCGTCCATGAAATTACGCAAAGGAATAAAATAAAGTAAATAAATATATTACGAATCATAATCACAATAATTCATTTAAGTCACAGAGGGAGTAAATCATCGGTTGGCCTAAAGCCAGCAGGCGTTTTTCACTGTGATGTCCAATTGGAACCAGAATGCAGTCGATGCCAACCTGAGAAGCAACCTCGGCATCATGACGTGTATCCCCGATGAACAATATTTTCTCTCTGGGTACTCCGATTTCAGCGACAAGTCGCAATCCCACATCAGTTTTTCCATGTGCATAATGGTCATCCAATCCCCGGATCCTGTCAAAAAAATTAAAAACTCCCAGCGATTTTGTTTCGGAAATGAGTTCGTTGTGCTCTCTTGCTGAAAGAATATGCTGGGTTATTCCCTTTGCTGCAATACCCGCAAGCACCTCCGGGACCTCCGTGTGCAAAACGGTTTCACCCTGCCGCCCGTTGTATCTAACAATGAACTCCATTCCAACTTCGTCAAACGGCTCCCGGTCAAAATCGAAACCAAGCCTGGCATAGTAACCCTTTACCGGGAAATCGAATAATTCCTTGTACTCTTCCAGCGTCTTCAGGGGCAGTCCGCGCTCTTCAAGCATGCCATTCATCACATCCACGCATAGCCATGCATCATCGAGCAGGGTACCGTTCCAGTCCCATATGACATGCGTGTAGTTCTTCGTTTCGATCATCATTTATCCGTAGTTTTGCACTTTAATTGCCAAAAATAGCGAAAAAACCTTCCTCTGCCTTGAATTTTGATGCCTTTATCACCCCGCTGGATGAACTTGAAGATTGCGCGCTGTGCCCGAGGAACTGCCATGCCAACAGGCTGGCCGGAAAAACAGGCTATTGCAAAAGCGATGCATCCTTCAACATTGCCAGCATCTGCATCCACAGGGGCGAGGAACCGGCTATCAGCGGCACCGATGGGATATGCAATATTTTTTTCGACCACTGCAACCTTCAGTGCATCTATTGCCAGAATCACCAGATCAGCAACAACAGTTCTAACCGCACGATTCATCATGCGGACCTTGACAAAGTAATCAGCCGGATCACCGCCATCCTCGACCTTGGAATCAACAGGGTTGGTTTTGTCTCCCCGTCTCATTTTATTCCTCAGATGAAGGTGATCATCAATATCATCCAATCGCTGGGTTACAAACCGGTATGGGTTTACAATACAAATGGTTATGATAAACCTGAAACGCTTCGGACACTTGAGGGAATCATCGATGTTTACCTGCCCGATTTTAAATACAGGGATTCCGGACTCGCCCGGAAATATTCAGGAGCAGGGGATTATCCTGAAATTGCTGCAAAGGCACTGAGGGAGATGTATCGCCAGAAAGGGGCTGCTCTGATTGTCGACGATAATCATGCCGCCGAATCGGGGATCATCGTTCGCCACCTTGTTTTGCCTGGTCATGTTTCAAACAGCCTCCATGTGTTGAAATTTTTATCAGAAGAGCTTTCGCCAAGGATTCATGTGTCGCTGATGGCGCAGTACTACCCGACCAAAAATGTTGAGAATCATCCGAAACTCGGCCGCGGGATCACCGAAACCGAATACCTGCAAGTTGTTGAGGAGATGGAAAAACTCGGAATGTTCAATGGCTGGATCCAGGAATTCGACAGCAGTGAATTCTATCGTCCCGATTTCGACCACCCGCACCCATTCGAATAGAAACCCGTAAAATATCCCGATTTCCCCCGTTCATCGTCAAATTTGGCCCGGTCAAAGAAATTTCTTGTCACGTTAGGGTTATATCCATACATTTGGCCCACAATTAACAGGCTATAATTTACTTGTGTCGCTGTCACCTGTGACACTTCACCTGTCACGCGTCACGATTTTTTTTCACCTTAACTCTTCAACTATGAGAAAACTTACCCCATTCATCCTCGTATGTCTTTTCCTTTCCATTGTCACTGTCGGTTTTTCCCAGGAGAAAGAAAAAAAATCCGATTCAGGCTATGTTTTTACGATCGTAAAACAACTTCCGGCTACTTCCATTAAAAATCAGTATCGTTCGGGAACCTGCTGGAGCTATTCAGCGATTTCATTCCTCGAATCTGAACTTCTCCGCACCGGCAAGGACACTTTTAACTTGTCTGAAATGTTTTGCGTACGCCATGCATATTCCGATAAAGCATTGATATACATAAGGTTTAATGGGAAGCATAATTTTGGTGGGGGTGGAGCCGCCCACGATGTAACCAGTGTACTCCGCAACTATGGCATGATGCCTGAGGAGGCTTATTCAGGAATGACCATCAATGAACCGAACCCGGTCCATGCCGAAATGGATGCTGTGCTGGAAGCTGATGTAGATGCCGTTCTGAAGAATTCCAATAAAAAACTCACCCCGGTATGGCACCAGGGCTTCGATGGATTACTCGATGCCTATCTTGGAAAACTTCCTGAAAAATTCACATACAAGGGCAAGGATTATACAGCAAAATCATTTGCCGATATGATGGGACTCAATCCCGATGATTATGTTGAGCTGAGTTCTTATACTCATCATCCGTTTTACTCAAAGTTTATCCTTGAAGTGCCTGATAACTGGGAAATGGGCGAAGTTTACAACCTTCCGCTTGACGAACTGCTCCAGGTGATTGACAACTCGATAAATAAAGGCTATACTGTTGTGTGGGGAGCCGATGTCAGTGAAAAAGGTTTTGCATGGAAAAGCGGTGTCGCTGTGGTTCCTGACAAGAATGCCACTGAAATTGCAGGTATGGAAAGCGGAAAATGGTCGAAAATGTCGGATACCGATAAAGATAAACTGCTGTTCAAATTCGATAAACCAAACCCGGAGAAGAAGATTACCCAGGAGATGCGCCAGCTTGAATTTGACAACTATCAAACCACCGATGACCATGGCATGCATCTTACCGGCATTGCAAAAGATCAGAACGGGGCCAAATACTACCTCATCAAGAACTCATGGGGACTGGAAGGAAGTCCTTACAAAGGATATTTCTATGCATCAGAACCCTACGTCAGGCTGAAAACCATGGACATCATGGTTCATAAAAATGCCATCCCGAAAGAGATCAGGAAAAAACTCGGCATTAATTAAGCTGTCCAGGATCCTTTAATGGTACTTTTTTTCAAGGCATCTGCAAGTAACAGCAGGTACTCTTTCCGGTCAACCAGCGTAGCTCCGAGCCCCATGAGGTGAGTTGTCTCCACCTGGCAATCTATGAATTTGAACCCATTTTGCCGGCACCGTTCAACCAATGCATGAAATGCTACTTTAGAGGCATTATTCATCCTGAAAAACATGCTTTCACCAAAGAATGCAGCGCCCAGCGAAACACCATAAAGGCCTCCGACAAGTTCTTCCTGGTAAAACACCTCCGCGGAATGGGCAAAACCCCTCGCATGAAGTTCCCCATATGCATCGATGAAATCCTCGCTGATCCAGGTGCCATCCTGGCCGGGCCTGGGTGCTGCGGCGCACCCGCGGATCACACGGTCAAAGGCGGTGTCAAACTTAATGGTGAATTTTTTATTGCTGATCGTTCTTTTCAGCGAATCTGAAACTTTAAAATGTTCCGGAAACAGGATCATCCTCGGATCGGGCGAGTACCAGAACACATCCTCCTCCTCCCTGAACCATGGAAAGATGCCCTGTGCATAAGCCTGCAGCAATCTTTCAACAGACAAATCCCCGCCAATGGCGATAAGCCCGTCAGGTTCCGCTTCATCAACAGGCGGAAACAACGGCTCTTCAGGCAAAAGATATACTGTCATGACGCAACGAATCCAACTTAATTCACTATTCTACATTCAGTATTCGATATTCAATATTCGATATTCACAAAATTTCCCTCAATGACATGAGCAACTTCCCGCAAGCAAGGTCAATCTCATCATCCGTGATGGTGAGGGGAGGGGCGATGCGGAAAGTGGCAGGTTTGAACAGGTACCAGTCGATGATCAGCCCGTTTTTAAGGGCTGCTTCCATGAAAGCGCCTCTTTTTTCAGGGTGAGCCAGGTCGACACCAATCGCCAGCCCCGCCCTGCGGATTTCAGAAATGGCCGGAGCGCCGGATAGTTTTTCCACAAACATTTTACCCTTTTCTTCGGCCATCGGGATCAATCCGTCAGATAAAAGTACTTCCAAACCTGCCAGCGCGGCAGCACAACTTACCGGGTGACCGCCAAAGGTGGTGATGTGTCCCAGTTCGGGGTTAAATGCCAGTGTATCCATCATCTTCCTCGGGGCAATGAAAGCCCCAAGCGGCATACCGGCTCCCAGGGCCTTGGCAAGGACCAGGATATCCGGTATAAAGTCATGATGCCCGAAACTGAACAGTTTTCCCGTCCGCCCCATGCCCATCTGCACATCATCAACGATGATCAAAACGCCATCTCGCGCGCATCGTTTTTTCAATTGCCTCAGAAAATACTCCTCCACGGGGATGATTCCCGCTTCGGCCTGGACCAGTTCGATCACGACGCAGGCCGTCCGGGTTGATATCTTCTCAAGGTGGCAGTAATTGTTGAATTCGATCAGCCTCACATCAGGTAGCAGGGGCCTGAAGGCATTTTTCAGGGCCTCATTTCCCAGGATGCTCAGACTTCCATGGGTGCTGCCATGATAGGAGTCGATGAACGAGATGATCTCCGTGCGGCCGGTGAATCGTTTGGCAAGCTTCAGGGCACCTTCGATGGCTTCGCTCCCCGAGTTGACAAAATATACGGAATCAAGCTTTTCGGGCAACAGCCCGGCCAGCCTTTCGGCCAGGCGAACCTGCGGCGACTGGATGAATTCGCCGTATACATTCAGGTGGAGATACCTGTCGAGCTGATCACGGATCGCGTCAAGTACCTTTGGATGGCGATGCCCGGTATTGCTTACTGCTATCCCAGAAACAAGATCGATGAATTGTTCACCGGAGGCGGCATAAAGATAGATCCCCTCCGCCTTTTCAATCTCCAGTCCCATCGGGTAAAATGAAGGTAACCCAAGGTACCTGTAGAATAACTCACGCTCAGTCATCGCTCAACTTAATTGTAAATACTCCCCAAAGATATAAAATCAGGATGGAATAATTACTTTTGCAGGAAAAGGAGTAAGCTCCTGAACCGCTAAACAGGATATTGCCTTCTAAATCACTTGTTAGCAGGCAAATACATATTTTCCTTGCCCCTTTGAATGGACTCGAACCTGGTGGGATGAGGTTTCTCAGGGGAACCTTCAAAGGGTGTCAGAATGCAAAACAACAATTTAGCTTATGAAAGACAAAGTAGTCATCATCACCGGCGCTTCCTCGGGAATAGGAAAGGCACTGGCTTTTGAATTCGCAAGGCGCGGTGCAAAAATTGCCGCTGCCTCCCGCTCCGGTGTTTCTGATCCTGAATTGTTTAAATTATCCCCGGATATGTTGGATCTCCGTATTGATGTTACCAAGGAATCTGACTGTCAGTCGCTGGTTCAGAAGACGATGGAGAAATTCGGCCGCATCGACATCCTGGTCAACAATGCCGGCATCTCAATGCGCGCGCTCTTCAGCGAAGTGAACCTTGACGTCATTCGCCAGCTGATGGACACCAACTTCTGGGGAACGGTGTATTGCACGAAATTTGCCCTGCCATACCTGCTTGAAACAAAAGGATCATTGGTCGGAGTATCGTCAATTGCAGGATACAAAGGCCTTCCGGGGCGAACCGGTTATTCAGCCTCGAAATTCGCCATGCAGGGGTTCCTGGAGGTGGTTCGCATCGAGAACATGAAGAAAGGGTTGCATGTTTTGATCGCCTGCCCCGGGTTTACCGCTTCGAACATCAGGAATGTGGCGCTTTCAAAGGATGGCACTTCGCAGGGCGAAACCCCGCTCGATGAAGGAAAACTCATGCCAGCTTCCGAGGTCGCCTGCCGGATCATCACGGCCATTGAAAAGAAAAAAGAGCGCCTCACGCTGACCACAATGGGGAAAATGACCGTCCTCCTGAATAAATTCTTCCCGAAATTCATGGATAAAATGGTTTACAACCACATGGCAAAGGAGCCGAATTCGCCTTTTAAATAATAGTTCATTTCATTATTCAAGATACCTGTACACCTGACCGGCAACAGTGCACATGATCTGCGAAATTAGTGAACGATGACCTTTTCGCTTGCCACCGTTTGTTTGCCGTACCGAAGAATGAAATTATAGATGCCCCTGTCCCATTTGGACACATCAAGCGAAACCTCCTTTTCAGAACGGGTTACCGGTTTCTCAAACACCTTTTTTCCTGACAGGTCATATGCTTCAAGCATGGCTGATCCCCAAAGATGAAACACTGTTGTTGAGGGAACAGCACCGGCATTATTGGAAACCACCAGGTATCTGGGCATTTCAATGGTGATGTCGCCCCTGGCAGGATTGGGATAAACCTTCATCCTGGTTGTCTCCGGGTTAGTAAATGGCTCCTCAACACCCACATAAACATTGCTGCAATCGGGGTTTATGGTAGAGGAAACAATCGGATGCGGACACAAACTGTCATAAGTGAACGGTTGGGAGTATATGCTGTCATATTCAAGATTGGAATTGACTTTTACTGCATAGATTTTCCAGGAACCGCCAGTGGCATCATTGCCGATAGTGATGAATTTATTATCAAAGGTCTTTGCAGTATTAGTATATGAACTGGATATATGAAATATTTTTTTTATCTTCTTGACATTGCCGAGCGTATCTGTTTTAAAAAACGCATCATACGTTGTATCATTTAATGTCCAGCCTCCAACCATAACCAATAATGAATCATAAAGAAAATCTATCGAGCTCAAACCTCCATAAGAAGTCCCAGAAAGAAGGGACTTGTGATACGATTGAGTGCCATCATGCAGCACCTTAACAAGTGACGGGGTATATCCTGAGTCTGGAATAATCTGGTTTCCAGCATCGTAATAATTGCCACTAATACTTTTTTTTGCGGTCCATGGCCAACCATAAAAATAATTAGTTGCTCCATAGATCAATTCCCATTGCTGATTCCCGGCTGTATCAGTCTTGATAAAGTGATGACGGATAATATCCGGGCTAATGGTTCCCGGATCCGGAAAATATCGGTCGGTCACGATTAAATAGCCATCATTATCCACCAGAACATCATAGGGTTCATCCTGATAATAGATACTATCCAGGGGATAAAACTGATGCCATACCAGGTCTCCTGAAGTATTGAATTTAAATAGGGAGACGTTTGATGCGGGATTGGTTGCAAAATAACCTCCCAGTAACAGATAGTCCCCTTGTGGTGTTTGTTTAACCCGAAAGCCTTCATCAAAATTTGAGGGTGTAATTAACACTTTACACCACTCTATTTCAGCACATGAGTTCATTTTAATAATAAATGCATCGTAAGATCCGTATTTGGATGTTGATCCCGCTATCACATAACCATTATCCAGCGTCTGTTCGATATTCATGGGTGAGAAGAACAAATTTTCCAAACCGGTACCGATCTTCTTGTCCCAAAGTAAATTACCATTAATGTCTGTTTTATAAATCCAAGTGTATTTTCCATACTGGATTTGAGCAGCAGTAATATAGCCATGGTCGTATGTTTCAATAACATAATAAGCGTTTGCATTTAAATCGATTCCATATATCTTAACCCAATTCTGGCAAACAGAATGCATGGAAAGGAATATTGCTGCAATAAAAACAGTTGCTCTAATCATTCGATAAAGATAGAAAATCCCCCGGATTTTCTCCCGGATGATTTTGCCATACGGAAATTACCTGGTCACAATCATGACATTGAATATTACACAGGATGCACAGACTGATTGACGACTCGTTTCAGTTACCCAGGGCGGTTACCTCATAGCTACC
>CAIKNA010000199.1 GCA_903828645.1 uncultured Bacteroidales bacterium | reverse complement strand
GCACCTCCGGGGGTCGAAACAATCGTATAGGCATCCGAATAGATCTTATCAACATTGTAACTCTTGTAAGTTTCTTCGACTTGATTTGCAATGGCTTCGGTACTTTCGATAAACAAATTTCCCTCATCGATATTCCGGTCGTCGGAAACAAACGTCACTACATTACGCCAATCGTTCTTCACCGTATCGCTTTTCGAGCAATAATGGATTACCTTGTCAACCGAAGCAGCTGCCTCAGTGACATCATCAACGGGGAAACGCCCCACGCCGATATCGAGGCTGCCATTGGCAGATTGTCCTTCATCGGGATCCAGCAATCCAAAGTAATCATCTGACACAAAAGATGATACCGGTGAAAGCGATTCGACAGATTCAAAGGTGGGAACAAAATTGGTATTATTTTGCGAACGATTTTTAAAATCATAGGAAGCATCGCCAAACAGCAGAAGGTATTTGGGTTCTTTGCCAGGTTGCGCTTTATTGTACATCATCCTGACAAAATCGCGGATGGCTGTAATATCCTGTGCTCCGGAAGAAAATTCGTTGTAAATTTTATCCGGAGTGGTAATGAATACCGACAACCCGCTGTATGCCTGGTGAAAGGCTGCCAGCCGCCGGGCTTCACCCAGGAAGGATGGATGGCACACAATCAGGTAGTCGGACACACCGGTGCCATGGAGATCCTGGTTTTCAACCTGTCCGGCAAATTCGGGCACATTATAAGCTCCACCGTCAAAGGCTATGAATTCACGCAGGGTGTCTGTTTCCGCCCTGAAAACATAATTGCCCACGCCCTGGGTGGTCTCCATGCGACGAATAGCATCCCCATGTGTGACATCCCAAACCTGAACATTCTGCCCGTTGCCGTTCAGGGTAAATTCTGTGACCCCGCCTGATTCGGTGCCGGCAGCACACCGAAAACCCATCTGGGAACCGTACATCGTAAGCAAACGCATGGCATTCACTTCAATGTAATTCAGGTAACCCACTGAACTGGCAGAACTTTTTGTATAATTCAGGGTGAAATCAATCACGGGGCTGGATGGGAGAAATGTTGCCGACCCTGTTTTGGCATTTGCATAAATATTTTCAAATCCTTCGGTAACCATGTCGATGCCGATGGTCAGTAATGTTTTTCCCTTGGCTGAAAGGGTAAAATAGGTGTCGCCGGTGAGGGAACGGGCGGCCACATATGTTTTGACCGAAACGGGAGCCAGGATATCAATATTCGGGAAAGAAAAAGAATAGTTGCGTACAGTGGTGATATCGAAATATTGCTTGTCCCACCATTCGCGGCCCGACTTGATGAGGTTCACATCATCCTTTTCATAGGAAGCGTAATCCTCGAACCTGTTGGCGTAAAATGTGGGAGTTTTTGTAGTGGAAGGCTCCGCCGCAATGCGTTTTCCCGAACCCTTATCGTAATTCAGAAAATAATACATCCGGTCGGAATAAATATTTTTCCGGCAGTGGAAAAGCTTGTCTGTAGCATTGTAAACCCACTGGTCCGGTCCCTGTCCGTAAAACAGGAGGTAGTCGCCCGGATCAAAATGACCGTCTTCCTCCCCGTACACATAGATGGCATTTTCCATCAGGTCGTCAATTCTGGCTGTCGCATTTGCCTCGGGAAGCATGCCTCCCCCGTTGCCATAAATCCGGAGGTTCCGCGGATCGATGCTGGCCACATCGACCCCTGCTTTTTTCAGATCGTCGTAGGTAAGCCGGTATATCCCATTTGAACCGACCGCTAGTTTGAACCAGTTACCTGAGGCCAGAACGGAATTGGAAGCATAGGTGCCAGCTGATTTTTCTACAGGATGGACCTTTGCATCTTCCAGGTGCGTTTCAAGTTCGAACGAAACCAGCCGTTCGATATTTCCTGTAGTCTGGTTACGGCGCAGGGGCATCAGGCTTACCTCCAGGGAGGTTTTTTTCCGGGTCACCGATAATTGGTGATAAAGGGGAACATCCCCTGAAATTTTATCCAGGTTTTTAACCAAAAAAAGATCCGAATCGCTTACCTGATCATAAACCTCGTTGCGGATGATCACCCCCGCCAGGGAATCATGGTCAGGGTTGAAGGGGAAAGATTTCATGAAAACCGGGAGCAATCCATATTCACTGCGAACCACAGACCCTTGAAATGACAGATAATGTTCGCCAGGTGATGCTCCGCCAGGAATCACCATTGGTGAATTCCAGGAGATTGAATATTTATTTCCCGTGACGCAGTTGTTGGCCCTCATTGAATTAACCGGAACAACAGCCCCGATCACGAACAGGAGGATGCAAAAAAACTGTTTTTTAAAGTACATACGCAGGGCGGATATATAATTATTACCTTTTTTAACGTTAGCTGTTGGTTAATATTGTCAACAGCAGTTTCACTATATCCAATATTTTCGTAATATTGTAACCCTTATTTAATCAGGATACATGAGGTTCATGATCAAACGATTTGCGGTTTTCTTATTGTTTGCCTTGCTGTTTTTCATGGGGGAGTTATTTGCGCAGGATCCTGAATTCTCGCAATTCTACGCCAATCCTCTTTATCTGAATCCTGCTCTTGCCGGTGTAACCATCTGCCCGAAGGCCAATGCCAACTATCGCAACCAATGGCCCGCAATCGGAAAAGCATTCATCACATACAATGCCTCTTACGACCAGTATGTCAATTTCCTGCATGGAGGGCTTGGCTTACTGATCACCGCCGACCGTGCCGGGAACGGCAACCTGAATACAACTGTCATCAGCCTGATGTACGCATACAAATTTAACCTGAGCCAGCACCTCCAGGCCAGCGGGGCGCTTGAGGTCGGTTATTACCAGCGCCGGATTGCATGGGAAAACCTGAAGTTTGGAGACATGATCGATCGTGTTAGCGGCTTTATTAATGCCACAGCCGAAAAACAACCCGATAATCCCAGCATCGGGGTTCCCGATTTCTCAACCGGGGTGTTTCTTGCCTACGACGACCTCGTATATGGTGGCATATCGGTTGATCACCTCACCCAGCCAAAAGTTGGATTTTACACCGACAATTCCACTCAGTTGTATATGAAATATACCGTTCATGTCGGTTCTGTTATCAATCTTCATCAAAACGGGAGCTCAGGCGAGGATCGGGAATTTTCCATTTCACCCAATATTTTATACCAGCAGCAGTTCAAATTTCACCAGTTGAATTTAGGCATGTACCTTACAATCGATCCGTTTATCGCAGGATTGTGGTTCCGTTACAACTTTGAAAATGCCGATGCGCTCATCCCGATGATAGGTCTTCACTATAAAAACCTGCGCGTCGGGTACAGTTACGATTTCACGGTGAGCAAGTTAAGAAGTGCATCCGGCGGGGCTCATGAAGTATCGGCCTCGTGGCAGTTCCCCTGCCCGGAAAAAAGAAGGCACATCAGGGCAATAAAATGCCCCCGGTTTTAGTTATGTATAAATATTTGCTTAATTTGAGTAATTCACGTAGGTTTGCAAAAATTTTCAACGGATGAGAATTAACAGATTTTTTCAGGTAAGTGGCCTCGTAGCAGCCATTTTAATGGTTACGGGCTGTAAGAAAGAAGCATCACGCTCTACCGGCTGGGAATATAACAATCCCAAGAACGGGGGATTCGAAAAGCCCCAGTTTGAAGACCAGCAGACAGGTCCGGGCCTGGTATTTGTTGAAGGCGGAACATTCACCATGGGAAGCACCCAGGATGATGTGATGTTCGACTGGAACAACAGCCCCCGCAGGGTGACCGTCTCCAGTTTTTACATGGACGAAACTGAAGTCCGCAACCTCGATTACCTCGAATATCTTTACTGGCTGAGCCGGGTTTACTCTACCGACTATCCGGGCGTGTATCGCAAAGCCCTCCCCGATACCCTTGTATGGCGTCAAAAACTGGCGTACAATGAACCCATGCTGGAGTATTACCTGCGCCACCCCGCTTACCGGAACTATCCTGTGGTCGGGGTTTCCTGGCTTCAGGCAAATGATTACTGCGCCTGGAGAACGGACCGTGTAAATGAAATGCTGCTCGTCAAAAGGGGTATCCTCTCCCTGGATCCTGATCAGAAGAATGAAAACAATTTCAATACGGAAGCCTATCTCGCCGGCCAGTACGAAGGGCTTCCCGACAAACAACTCCCCGATCTCAATCCGAACGGGACAGGCACACGAAAAGTGAAGATGGAAGACGGAATCCTCCTGCCAAAGTACCGTTTGCCTACCGAAGCTGAATGGGAATACGCAGCCCTTGGCCTTATCGGGAATACCCTTTATGAAAGGGTTGTTGAACGTAAAAATTATCCCTGGAACGGCAACTATGTGCGTACCGACGAATCAAGGTATTACGGCAGTTTCATGGACAACTTCAAACGAGGAAAAGGCGACTACATGGGTGTAGCCGGTAATCTGAATGACGGTGCCGACTTCCCGGCAGCCTGTGGTTCCTACTTCCCCAACGATTATGGTCTTTACAACATGGCGGGCAACGTGAGCGAATGGGTGCTGGATGTTTACCGCCCTTTGAATTCATATGACGTGGCCGACCTTCGCCCCTTCCGTGGCAACGTTTTTAAAACGCCTGTCCGTGATGCGGAAGGCTTCCTCTCTGAAAAAGACAGTCTCGGGCACATGAAATTCCGCGACGTCACAACTGCCGAAGCAGTGAACCGCAAGAATTACCGCCAGGCCGACAACATCAACTATCTTGACGGTGATTATGCTTCAAGCATAGACAACTCCGTGTGGAAAGATGCCCCGAAAGACTCAAGCGCCACGGACCTTATGTACACCTACGGAAAGAGTTCACTGATCAGCGACCATGCCCGTGTTTACAAAGGTGGGAGCTGGAAAGACCAGGCATTTTACATGAGCCCCGGTACGCGTCGTTATCTCGACGAAACCGATGCTTCTGATGCAATCGGCTTCCGTTGCGCCATGACCCGTGTTGGTGGCTCGATCGCCGGGAGATAATCAAAAATAAGAATGTTAACATTATTGGCCCCGTTTCGTGCCCGAGACGGGGTTTTATTTATATGGATCACAGCATCGACGATATTTACCAGGTTTTCAAGGCTCACCCGTGGGTCTCGACGGACAGCCGTCAGGTAAAACCCGGCTCCCTGTTTTTTGCTTTGCGGGGGGAATCATTCAATGGCAATGAATTTGCCGGACTTGCCCTGCAATCAGGGGCTGTTTGTGCGGTTGTCGATGAACCGAAGTATGCCTTGAACGCATCCTATATTTTGGTAGATGACGTACTTTCAACGCTGCAGGCATTGTCACAATACCATAGGATGCAATTTGACATCCCCGTGATTGCCATCACCGGAACCAACGGTAAAACCACCACGAAGGAACTGATCTGCGGGGTCCTTTCAAAAAGATACAGAACACTGGCAACCCAGGGAAACCTCAACAACCACATCGGGGTTCCGCTTACGTTGCTTAACCTTACCCCAGAAACAGAAATCGCCGTCATCGAGATGGGAGCCAGCCATCCCGGTGAAATTGATTTTCTTTGCAACATAGCCCTGCCAGGATACGGGCTCATCACAAATATCGGGAAAGCACACCTGGAGGGGTTTGGCAGCTATGAGGGGGTGATCGGTACAAAAACCGAGCTCTACCGTTTTATCAGGGAACATGGTGGCAGGATTTTCTGCAACAACGACGATGAAGTGTTAAGGCAACATTCGGAAGGATTGAAAACAATTACCTATGGTACCCCTTCTGCTGATGTTGTTGCGGATCACCTTACGGCAGACCCGTTTGTTACGATGGATATCCACCTTCATGACGGGATTATTTTAAGTGTTGAATCAAGGTTGTACGGGCGTTACAACGAGGGGAATATCCTTGCTGCAGCCTGTATCGGACAATATTTCGGGGTTCCCCCCGGGAAAATAAAATCGGCCATTGAAGAATATCAACCGGGTAACAACCGTTCGCAGATTTCCAAAACCGATCACAACCTGCTGATCCTTGATGCTTACAACGCAAATCCAAGCAGCATGAGAGCGGCAATCGAGACATTTGCAGCATCTCCCTATCCCGAAAAGATCATCATTCTTGGCGATATGCTTGAACTTGGAATAGAGGCAGACACGGAACACCGGGCAATTCTCAGCCTCATCGGCCAGCTATCCTTTAAGGAAGTTTATCTCGTCGGCCCTGTTTTTACCCGGTTGAATTCAACCCGTCAAAACATCTGCTTCCAGGATACGATGCTGGCCAGAATGTGGTTTGAATATCACAGGATTGAAAATGCAACGGTGCTTATCAAGGGTTCGCGTGGAATCAGGCTTGAGAAGTTGGCCGATGTGCTGTAAGAAGATCCTTATTTGAGTAAGGGCGACAAAAACCTGCATATGCCACAAAAAAACAAAGATACCGGGACAATCATATACAAGGCGATCGGATTGATGTCGGGAACCAGTCTCGACGGGCTGGACCTTGCTTTTTGCGAATTCATCCTGGAAAACAATCGCTGGAATTACAAAATTGAATGTGCAGAGACCATTCCTTATAGTGTTTATTGGAAAGATGTATTGTCGAACCTTGAATCCGGATCGGCTCTGGATTTTGTTACCGCTGATGTTGAATTCGGACATCTGATGGGAAAATTTACGCGTGATTTTATCGAACGGAATGCACTGGTACCCGACTTTATTGCCTCTCATGGTCATACGATATTTCACCAGCCGGGAAAGAGGATCACAAGCCAGATCGGTCGTGGTTCTGCCATCGCGGCAGAAACCGGGTTACCCGTTATCTGTGATTTCCGTTCGCTGGATGTCGCGCTGGGCGGACAGGGGGCACCGTTGGTTCCCATTGGAGATGACCTCCTTTTCCATGAATATGACTTTTGCCTGAATATCGGGGGTTTTGCCAACATCTCCTTTCATACAGAAGGAAAAAGGATCGCTTATGATATATGCCCGGCCAATATCGTCATGAACCATCTGGCTTCAAAGTCAGGACAGGAATATGATGCGGATGGCATGCTGGCAAAAAGCGGGACAGTTCATCCCAAATTACTCAACGCGCTCAACGAACTTTCATACTATAAACTTCCATTTCCAAAATCACTTGGCAGGGAGTG
The DNA here is from genome assembly GCA_903828645.1 of uncultured Bacteroidales bacterium. GTDB lineage: Bacteria > Bacteroidota > Bacteroidia > Bacteroidales > FEN-979 > CAIVAT01. Next base: position 6,224 of record CAIKNA010000199.1, on the reverse strand, counting down.
GGTCGTTCAGCACATCCTTCCCCTGTTGGAAAATTCAGGGCTGCCCACCAATGACCTGCTTGCAACTTTCTGCGAACATATCGCGCAACAGGTTGCTACAGCGGTTGAAACAAAAAGGAGTGCGAAAATGCTCATCACAGGGGGCGGGGCCTTCAACAGGTTCCTGGTCAGCCGGATTAGTCAATACGCAGTTCCGGAGATCATACTTCCCGATGCAAATACTATTAATTTCAAGGAGGCCTTGATTTTCGCCTTTCTTGGCGTGCTTCGCAAGTGTAAAGAGGTTAATTGCCTTAGGAGCGTTACCGGGGCTGCAAAAGATTCTTCAGGGGGCGCCATTTATTAAATTGTTGATAACTTTTCCTCTTTATTGTATTACCTTTGAGGTGGAAATCCGATTGACTCACAACCAAAGCCGAAATCATCAAATGGATGTTCATATTCTGGGCGGGGCAGACAGGCATCATGGCTGGCATTCTTGCACTTTTTCATAGATGACCTACCAGCAAACGCTTGATTATCTTTTCGCCCGGCTGCCGATGTACCACCGGGTAGGCGCGCAGGCTTACAAGGCAAACCTTGACAATACCATCAGTCTTTGTGAACTGCTTGACAATCCGCAGCACTCTTTCCGCACAATACATGTCACCGGTACCAATGGGAAAGGTTCAGTATCGCATATGCTCGCCTCGATTCTTCAAGCTTCAGGAGTTCGGACCGGGCTTTACACCTCTCCCCATTTAAAAGACTTTCGCGAACGCATCAGGATCAATGGAAAGATGATCCGCAAGGGTTTTGTCACCTCCTTTGTCAGGCAGTACAGGGAACAATTCGAACCAATCGAGCCTTCATTTTTCGAACTCACGGTGGGTATGGCTTTTGAATATTTTCGCCAGCAGCAGGTGGATGTGGCAGTAGTTGAGGTAGGGCTTGGCGGTAAACTTGATTCAACCAACATCATCACGCCGCTTATTTCGGTCATTACCAATGTGAGTTTTGACCATATGCAATTCCTCGGGAATACCCTGGAAAAAATTGCAGCAGAAAAGGCAGGCATTATCAAACCCGGTATTCCGGTGGTAATCGGAGAGACCCAGCTTGAGACAGAACCTGTTTTCCGGCAAAAAGCTGCTGAATGCAAATCGGAAATTCTCTTTGCAGACCAGCATTTCAGAGCCGATCGTCTTGAACTTACAGGCAAAAATGGCACCCGTCGTACAATGGATATTTTCCATGAGGGGATGGAATACCTGGCACAATTGAAATCACCGCTGACCGGGTTGTACCAGCGAAAAAATATCCTGACGGTGTTATGCGTCTGCGAACAACTTAATAAACAGGGCTTTCAATTGTCCAAGGGGATTATCAGAACCGGAATCGAAGAGGTCATATCAAAAACGGGGCTTGCAGGGCGCTGGCAAATCCTGCAAAGAAAACCGCTGACAATTTGTGATACCGGCCACAATGAAGGAGGGCTCCGTGAGGTTTTGGCACAGATTGAACAGACACCTCATAAACACCTGCACTTTGTATTCGGTGTGGTGAATGACAAGCACCTTGCTCCCATCCTTGACTTGCTGCCACAAAACGCAACCTATTATTTCTGCAAACCAGATATTCCCCGCGGCCTCGCTGCAGCCGAGCTACACAAAAACGCGCTGGCTGCGGGCCTTAAAGGCGAAACATTTACCTCTGTGCAAGCGGCCTTAACTGCGGCACAGCAGGCGGCCACACATCAGGACCTGGTTTTTGTGGGAGGAAGTACGTTTGTGGTTGCGGAAGTGGTGTAGAATGTGACACGTGACGGGTGAGGCGTGACACGTGACAGGGTAAGTTTTTTGGACGGAGTTGTTGCCGCTAACCACCGGAAATAAGGTGGAGTACATGCACGTCGTCTGCTTCCCGGATAATGGCTGTGTCGTATTCACTCTTTTTCACGAGGGTTCCATTGATCTTTATAACCAGCATTTTAAAGGTGAAATTTTTGTGCCGCAGCAGTTCGCTGACTGTCATCGCATCACCGGTCAATACTTCGGGATTGTTGTTTAAAAGGATTTTCATATTTTCACTTCTCACTGTTCAGCAATACTTCCAATACCACATTCGCCTGCATGTTGGCTACCATTCCCACCCGGGGGGCGATGGGAGGCAACTCCCGGCTGATCTCGGAAATTTCATCGCCGCAAATATAAAGATTGTCTGACCTGCGGCAATGAATTGCGTCATTCATTCCCCATCCGGCCATTCCCAATCCAATCACGAGCGGAACAGATGGCATCTCCGTCAATATTGTTTCTATGATCATCTCCTTTTGCTCCGCAAGGTCGAATGCTTCAACAATTATATCGCATCCGTTAAAAATGGAAGGGATGTTTTCGCGTGTCAGCCGGATATCATGCATTACCACCTCAACCTGCCGGTTAATCCGCAGGATGTTATCGCGAAGAGCCTGCGTTTTTTTCATGCCTACCTGGTCGAGAAAATAGTATTGCCTGTTGAGGTTTCCTGTGCTGACCACGTCAAAATCGGCCACGATCAGCGTTCCCATCCCGACACGCGCCAGCGCCACGGCGCAATTGGAACCCAGCCCGCCACATCCGGCAATGCCGACTTTCCTGTTTTTCAGTATTTCTGATATCTGATCTGTGGTCATCTGCCAGTAAATCCAAAATCTAAAATCATACGCATTTTTGATAAAACGAATCTCGCTCCACCGGGATTCGCTTTGCTTCCCGGATAAGGGCTATCATCTGCATTGCGGTCATCGCCGGATTTTGATCCTCGGCGCCTGCCAGTGAATAAATACGGGTGGAGTCGTTGATGGTTCCGTCGAGATCGTCAACGCCGAATGAAAGTGACACCTGGGCAAATTTCCGGCCAACCGCAGGCCAATATGCTTTCAGATGGGGAAAGTTGTCGAGATAGATCCGGGCAACGGCATACATTTTCATATCTTCTGTAACCGAAACTTCAGGAATACCTGACATCTCATTATTAATGTTGCGGAACTTCAACGGAATGAAAGCATTAAATCCCATGGTCCGGTCCTGCAACTCACGTAGTCTCTCGAGGTGATCGATACGTTGTGCATAATTCTCCTTATGCCCGTAAAGCATGGTTGCATTTGACGGAATATCAAGTTCATGCGCTGTTTCGTGGATCTTAAGCCAGTCAGCCGATGTTGATTTCATGCCACAAATTTCCTGCCGGATGGTTTCATCAAAAATCTCAGCCCCTCCTCCCGGTATTGAATCGAGTCCGCATGATTTAAGGTATCCGAGTCCTTCCCTGACATTCATCCCCGATTTTTTAATCATGTAGTCAAGTTCAACCGCAGAATAGGCTTTTACATGAAGCCCGGGCCGTTCGGCCTTGATCCTCACAAGCAATTCCCCGTAATAGTATATATCCCGATCGGGATGAACTGCACCGGTTATGTGCAATTCCATAACATTGTCAGCCTCTGCCTTTACTTTTTCCAGGATCTCATCAACTGTCAGTTCCCATTTCGTCTTGCTGAAATGATGGGAATAAGAACAAAATTTGCACTTATTGACACAAATATTGGTCGGCTCAATATGGAAATTCCGGATGTAGAATACCTCGTCGCCGTTTTTACGCTGTCGTACCACATCTGCCAGCTTCCCCAGGAAACCCAGTTCGCCCTGCTCAAACAGCATGATTCCTTCTGAGGGAGTAACCCTTTCTCCATGAACTACTTTCCTTGCAATGTCTGACAATGCAACAGGAACGTTTATTAAATCAAAGACAGTCCTTATTTGTTCTTCCTGCATTATTGCTTGATTAATTTCCTGACAATCCTGTGCTCTCCATCCGTTATTCTTAAAAAGTAAACCCCGGAAGCAAAGCGTGACATATCTACCTGTTTTTCCTGATCAGACCCAATATTCCAACCGGATCTTACAAGCGTATTTCCCAAAACATCGGTGAGGGTCACCTGCATGATTTTCCCATCTGACATGGTAGATTTCAGGTTTAACCGATCGGTTACAGGGTTTGGCCAGATCGTAACCCGGCTGTTTTCAAGAGGTTTCCCAACCGACCATGACCAGCCCTGGAGGGACATCAAACCGGTATTATCCGGATCAAGCCAGCATTTGAGAATGCTGAGGGAGTCTGTCCCGTTTTTATCCCAGGAGTATGAGAACATGCCATAGTAATCTGGTAAGTTCAGCGAGACAGAGTCACACCCTGAGTCACCGCCCGTAAGTGTTCCAACCAGAAACCCCTGGTTGTCGAACAAAGGGGAGCCTGACGAGCCTCCTTCGGTCGTACCATGCCCGTCGGGAGTGCCCGACCAACTTACGCGCCAGTGGCATAGTGCCGGGTTGCCCACCCAATGCGCGGGTTGAAGGGACGAGGTATAGGTTGATATTTTTTTTATATCCCCCTGGGGATGATGAATGCAAGTGCCGGAAGGGCTGGGAGGAATTGTTTCCCTGTTCCAGCCATTATAATAAACATTGTATGATTCAGGGATGTTTGACTTCAGTAAAACAAGGAAAAAGTCAGAACCGGTGTTTCCCGCATCACCTCCATGCGCAACCAGTGAGGCGCCGGTCATCGACTTCAGGGCGGGTTCGGCAGTTGGATCAGGACATCCTGCTCCTTCATAGTTGAAGTAAAAAATCCATTGACTCACATCAGTTACGGATGTGCCTTTGCCACAATGATCGGCAGTCAATACATAAGGTTTCCCGTCATGGCGGGTATTGTCGAGCAGTGATCCTGTACACCAAAAACTGGAACCATTGCGCTTTACCGCAATCCTGGTAACACTGCGCTTTTGTTTTTGCCAGTTGACACCCTCCTGGCAATTGATATTCACTTCGCAAATCCCGGAGCCTTTAAAACCTGTGGGGTCAGTACGTTCCGAGATCCCCCTGTAGGCGTGACCAACTTCTGAAATATGCAGATCGGGTAAAGGCAGTTCCGCCGGAGCATTGTACTCGATGGTAAGTTCATCTCCAAAGATCAGCCCTGTGGCAAATGTGGATATATTATTGTTGTTCAGGGCGGTGAATGCTCCCAGCAATTGTGTCCGCCTGGTATTGTAAACGTAAACGCTCCCACCCTCGGGAATATGAAACCGGTCGAAGTAGAGAATCAAACCATGGGCACCCGGAGATTTAATGTTGAGTCTCCATACCCTGGTACCGTTGGCTGCAGGAAACATCTGTCCGGCAGAGGCGAGCTCAAGATCAGCAGGCAGATTTACCGCGAAACGATATGGCAGGGGAGTTTTTTGATCCTCCAGCGCTAATTTATCCACGGAAGGCGGTGTTATTGTAACAACATTTCCCGTGTCGGGAGCAATAGCCAGTGAAAAACTGCTTGGGAGTCCACCCTTGCTCAATTGTGCAAAAAGATGCACAGGTAGGGCATAAACCGTCAGGAGGATCAGGATACAGATGGGGTTCAGAATGGATTTCATGAGTCTTAAGTTATTGATTGATGATGGAAACTTTGCGAATTACTGCGTCTGCTCCGGATGAAACACGGAGAATGTATAAACCTTGGGGGATTTTCTGAATATCCAGCATGATTTTTCCGGAAACAGGGATTTCACGCCATGTTGAAATCATGTTCCCGACGCTGCTGATCAGTTCGATCACAAGGGGTGCCTGCAAGGTTGCCGGGCAATTGAGCATCAGGATATCTTTGGCAGGGTTAGGAAAAACGACCAGCCTGTTCAGCAAATTTGTCTCGCCCACACCCAGGGAGGAGGTGATGGAAATATCATCAAGCATGAAGATAAAACCGTCATTTGTGACGCACTGGATGGCAATATAGACATCCTGGTTCGTGTAGTCTGAAAGACTGTAGGTTTTCATCGTCCAGTCGGCCGGCGCAGACTCGGGTGTTGTTTTAAGTGAAACAAAACTGGCAGGGCTCTGATCTGTAGTGGAGACAGCAACATTGTAACGTTCTTCGCCGAATTGGGTATTGTAGGTTTTCACCCAAAATCCGATCTGGGGGGTCAGTCCAAGGCTCATTTTCGGGGAGATCAGCCATTTGTTGTTCGGGTTCATGGGTGGCGTTGAGGAGAAACAACATCCAAGTTTCTGGCCTGAATGGGCCGTCATGTTTTCCATTGGAGGGGTTGTTTGGGAGGGATTAAAGCAGATATAAGCCATTGGCTGGTAGTTATGGGGGAAAACGACCGACTGAATGCCATAGGTATTTCCACCATTCACGTCGAT
>CAIKNA010000198.1 GCA_903828645.1 uncultured Bacteroidales bacterium | reverse complement strand
GATCTATGCCATGATGGAGCAAATCCATTGCCGTACTGTGACGCAGAATATGCGGGCTAATCCTTTTACCGATTAGAGAAGAACAGGATCGGGATGCTGTTTTCATGTGCCGTTTTACCAAATGTTCAAGAGCATCCCGGCTCATTTTATCCCCGCGCATAGTTGGAAAAAGCGGATCATGGTCAGATCCGCATCGTTCCTTTAACCAGTTTTTCATTGCGCCAACAGTTACACGTCTTAGGGGTGTTGCCCGAAGCTTACGTCCTTTGCCTAAACAGCGTACATGTGCCCCTGTTTCAAGAACAATATCACAACATTGTAAATTTACAAGTTCAGATGCTCTTAACCCGGTCTGTAAAGCGATTGCAAGGACTGCATGATCGCGACGTCCGATCCATGTGGAGCAATCTGGTGCATTTAACAAAGCCTGCATTTCCTGAGTATCCAGGAACTCAATATTACGCTTAACATAGCGTTTGGAGGGCATACTCAGTATTCTCTGGCAATGAAGCATATAAGCTGGTTCATGAACTGCAACAAACCTGAAGAAAGACCGGACAGCCGCCAGCCGTGTATTCCGGCTTCTGGCAGCATTTTTCCGGACGTTTTCAATATCGTCCAGGAATACTCCGATCATTTCAGCATCAAGATCATTAACATTCAGCATCGTTGGCGCTTTCCCAGTCTTCTCACCGGCAAATTTTAAAAGCAATCTGAATGTGTCACGATAACTGCTGATCGTATGAGGACTCGCTTCCATCTGTGTGTAAAGTTTGTCCGTAAAAAATTTCTGAACCAGGGCCGAAAGAGTCATGATGGTCATAGTTGCACCTCCCTCTCCATACAATTTTCCGCGCGCTGTGAAGCCAGTGCCAGCAATTCAGGGACGGCCTCAATGTACCAATAGGTATGAGTAACTTTTTGATGCCCTAAATAATTGACCAGTTTGAGCATTTCCTGATCGATATTTTTGCCTTCCTTGTACCAGTTCATCATCACTTTAACCGCAAATGTATGCCGCAAATCATGAATGCGGGGACCAACTCCGTGTTTGTGGAAAGGTTGTTCTGTGCGCAGACCAATCATTTTACCAATAACTGCAAAGTTGTACCTGACGGCGCAATCGGTCAAACGAATGCCATTATCAGAAACAAAAAAAGGTTCAGGTTTATGCCCTAAAAGCCTGTCACGTTTTCTGGAATATTCTTTCAACTGGCTTTTTGTGCACTCTGTAACCGGTAATATCCGGTTATTCCCATTTTTACCGTAGGTCACAGTAATAATGCCGTTTTGCACATCTACATCCCGATCATTTAGAGAAATAGCTTCCCTGATCCGCAGTCCTGTTACAGCCACAAGCCCAAAGAATGTCGGATAGGTGATTGAACGAAAGCCATTTTCTGATGGCAGAAGACTGGCAACTTCAACTATGCAGCGGATCTGATCATCGGTATAAATAAAAGGTCGTTTTCGTATCTGATGACCGGAGATTAAATTTTGAGGTGGAATTTCATGACGTGAGTCAATACTGTATAACCAGGATGCAAACAACCGGACCATTCCCAAACGTCTTGCCCATGTATTTTGGGACGCTTTACCAAAGAACCGTTTCCATTCTAAAAACAGATCAGTGGTGATGTGTGTTTCGTTTTTCGATTCCAGAAAAGAAACAAATTGTTTCAAAACACGCTCTGACGTACTCAGATCATATCCGAGATTACGACGTATTTTAAGATAACGCTTCAACTCCATTGGAAGGATCATAGCTGACCTCCTTCCTTCAAAGGCCAGGGCAGTGCAATAGTCCGCAGACCGTTAATATCCTGACGTGCGTATAACAATGTAGTAGCGCGTGAACGATGCCGTAACGTATTGCTGATTTCTTCAAGACTTGCACCTTTCTGCACCAGGTTGGTAGCAAGGCTGTGCCGGAGCATATTACTGACCGAATATGGCACAGGGGTTGGAATATTCGTATTTTTCAATGCCTGGTTAAGAATGTAATTCAAAACCGCGGCATCTTTAAAAGGCCTGTGTGGAATATGCCAGGTTACAAATAAATCTCGACTTGTGCCTATCCGTTCATGCATGATATAATCTGCTATGGCCTCCCCTATATCCTGTGGCAACGGTGTTTTATCGTGAAAACCGCCTTTCCCACGAATATATATTTCTCCATTGCGCCAATCAATGTCATCCAATTGTATCGCGATGACTTCCGGCGAGCGAAGTCCCAGACGTGCCATTAGTAAAACCATAGCGTAGTTGCGTTTTTTCCAACTGCAAGTGGATAAAGTACGCAAGGCTTCAAGTAATTCTTCAACATGGTCTGGTGTCAGATGATAAGGTATGCGCCGTGCACATTTACGGGTAATACTTGGGATTCCAACTGCCAGGTTGGTCTCGATTTTCTCATGTTGGAATAAAAACCGGAAGAAACTACGCATACTGCTTACAACTGTTTTCTCCCGGAAGGGCTGTACACTTACTACCAGGTATTGTAAAAATTCGGCGATGTCAAGACCAGTGATTTTTGACAAGTCATCCGGGCTTTCTCCAAACCTGAAATCCATAAATCTATCTAAAAAACTGCAGTATTTGTAGATAGTTTTCTCAGCTAATCCACGCTGGCGACTAAGATGCATCCGATACTCAGCCTTGAGTTTTTCCCTTGACTGGGTTTTTAATGTTTTCATAATTTACCTCCTGTTTTGGTTTAAAAAGAGGTAAAATTATGCCGAATGCCTACATCTGAGAAGTGTCGCAATCAATACTTTGTCAAGTCCATGCGGCATAATAATGGATGCGGCATTATGGGCACATTCATGATAAAGAATCCTATAAAAATCTTCAGCCGTGGCATACTGGTTTTCTGATGGCATTGTTATAAAATCAGCCACCGGTGAGTAACTTGGCGAGATGTCCAGATCAGCGTAATGTATTTCAGGCCTTCCTTTATAACCTGAAATAATTTGTTCCGCTGGTACCAGATGAGCGGCTTTCCGATCGATGGTAGCTTTGTCAAGCTCGGCGATTTTCTCTTTGCCTTTTTCATCGAAGTGAGCCTGTTCGCTATTGAAAATGTGATAATACCGGAGAAGAAATTTGCATCAATATCACCTGTTACAACATCTTTCGATTCAGATTTTTTCCAGAAGACAATGAGTGTTGACTTTTCACCTTTGCGGACCTGGCCACCGTTGGCACGGATTTGTCCGAAGGTTCCATAAACCCGGCTTTTGAACTGGTCATTTGATAAAATCAGGTAGTTGATTCCCCGATAAAAATGGCCATTCAGACTCACCGGCGATGGCAAGTCCCAGAATTTCTGCCAACTTCCGGAAGTCTCCAGGTTGGCAATGATCTTTTCAGTAATCGCAGCATAAACTTCAGCATTGTTCATTTGTAATGCCCCGCGCCCAGGGGACTTATTTCGGCATCTGGCCCGCCAGTGAAAAATTTATGCAGACT
>CAIKNA010000197.1 GCA_903828645.1 uncultured Bacteroidales bacterium | reverse complement strand
CAGTGATACACTGGTTACAAAATTCGTGAACAATGTGATGATGGCAGGAAAGAAAAATATTGCCTACGAAGTCTTTTATGAAGCCATCGACACTGTAACTGAAAAGACAAAGGAAGATGGTCTTGAGGTATTCAAAAAGGCGCTGGCCAACGTTACTCCCTCCGTTGAGGTAAGGAGTCGCCGCATCGGTGGTGCCACTTTCCAGATCCCTTCTGAAATACGCCCCGGCCGTAAAAGTTCCATTGGCATGAAATCACTCGTGAATTATGCCCGCAGGCGTCATGAAAAAAGTTTCGGTCAAAAACTGGCAGCTGAAATCATGGCAGCCTATAAGGAAGAAGGCGCCGCATACAAACGCAAGGAGGATACACACAGAATGGCTGAAGCGAACAAAGCTTTTTCCCATTTCCGTTTTTAATAAATGAAGAAAGGGCGACTGCAAGGATCGCCCCAACAATATGACCGGAAAACTCGAAAATACAAGAAACATTGGCATCATGGCGCACATCGACGCGGGTAAAACCACGACGACGGAGCGTATCTTGTATTATACCGGCAGCAATTACAAGTTAGGTGAGGTTCATGATGGCACCGCCACGATGGACTGGATGATCCAGGAGCAGGAGCGGGGTATTACCATCACTTCCGCCGCCACAACTGTTTACTGGGATTATAAGAATGAAAATTACCGTATCAATCTCATTGATACGCCCGGTCATGTTGATTTCACTGTTGAAGTGGAACGTTCACTTCGTGTACTGGATGGAGCCGTTGCCATTTTCTGTGCTGTGGGCGGGGTCGAACCCCAATCAGAGACAGTTTGGAGACAGGCCAACAAATACAATGTTCCCCGCATCTCATACATCAACAAGATGGATCGGACAGGTGCCGATTTTTCGCATGTTGTTGAGCAGATCCGCGAAAAGCTGGCTGCCAACCCGGTCGTGATTCAATTGCCAATCGGTGCGGAAGAGGATTTTTCGGGCATCGTTGACCTGATCACAAATAAAGCTTACGGCTGGGATGATGCAACACTGGGACGTGAATATTTTGAAATCCCCATGCCAGGGGATATGAAGGAGCTGGTTCATGAATCACGCCTGAAGCTGATTGAAGGCGTAGCCGAGGAGAGCGATGAACTACTGCATAAGTTCATGGAGGATCCGAATTCCATTACCGAAGACGAAATTATTGCTGAACTCCGCAAAGCAACCATCTCGGGTAAAATCACCCCGGTTATTTGCGGTGCTTCATTTAAGAACAAAGGGGTACAGTTACTCATTGACTCCGTTGTAAAGTTCCTTCCTTCACCTTACGACATGCCGGCAGTATTGGGGATGAACCCGTTTACTGAAAAGGAGGAGGTAAGGCACCCTGATCCCAATGAACCGTTTACAGCTTATGCCTTTAAAATTGCTACAGATCCGTTTGTAGGAAGAATTGCATTTTTCCGCGTATATTCGGGCCAGCTTGAAGCAGGAGAAGTTGTTCTCAATACCCGTACTGATAAAAAAGAGCGTTTGCTGCGGATCATGCTGATGCATGCCAACAAGCAGAACCCGCTGAAACATATTGAAGCAGGAGAGATTGCAGCTGCAGTCGGATTCAAAGATATCCGGACCGGCGACACTCTTTGCGACATCAAGCATCCGCTTGTTCTGGAAACGATGGTTTTTCCCGAGCCTGTGATCAACATGGCTGTGGAACCAAAAACCCAGGATGATATTGAAAAACTTGCCGTAGCCTTGCATAAACTGGCTGAAGAGGATCCAACATTCCAGGTAAGGGTTGATAACGAAACCGGGCAGACTTTGATCAGCGGAATGGGTGAACTGCATCTCGATATCATCGCCGACCGCATGCGCAGGGAATTTAATATCGAGGTGAACCGTGGCAATCCCCAGGTAGCTTATAAAGAGGCAATTGTGAATACGGTGCTGCATCATGAAGTTTACAAAAAACAGACTGGTGGAAAAGGTCGTTTTGCTGATCTCGTAGTTGAAGTAGGTCCTGCAGATGCTGGTTTCAAAGGTTTGCAGTTTATAAATGAGATTAAAGGGGGGAATATTCCCAGGGAATTTATCCCGGCCATTGAAAAAGGGTTGAAAGCTGCGATGACTAACGGACCGATTGTTGGTTTCCCTATGGAGAGTGTCAAAGTCCGGCTTATCGATGGATCATACCATAGTGTTGATTCTGATGCACTTTCATTCCAGGTTGCTGCCGGCATTGCTTTCAGGGAAGCAAGTAAAAAAGCCAGGGTGGTGATCATGGAGCCGATCATGAAATTTGAGATTATTACTCCCAGCGAATACATGGGCGAAGTAACAGGTGATATAACCAAAAGGCGCGGACAGGTTGAAGAAGTGGAATCCCGCATTGGAAACCAGGTCATCCGCGGAAGGGTGCCATTGGCTGAAATGTTTGGCTATGTTACAACCTTGAGAAGTCTTTCTTCCGGCAGAGCAACTGAAATGCTGGAATTTTTAAAATATGATATCACTCCAAAAGAGATTCAGGACGAAGTATTGTATAAAATCAGGGGATATGTTCCCGCATATTAAATTTTTATATGAGCCAGAGAATTAGAATTAAACTGAAGTCTTACGATTATAACCTGGTTGACAAATCGGCCGAAAAGATCGTAAAAACCGTGAAGGCTACGGGTGCTGTTGTCAGCGGACCGATACCTTTGCCAACGGACAAAAAGATCTTCACAGTACTGCGTTCAACCTTCGTGAACAAAAAATCACGGGAACAGTTTCAACTCTGCACCTACAAACGGTTGCTCGACATTTACAGTACAACCTCGAAGACCATTGATGCGCTGATGAAACTTGAACTTCCCAGCGGTGTGGAAGTTGAAATCAAGGTTTGATTGTAATTAGAGAAGTAAAGTTAAAAACGTAAGAAACGTAAGAGATGTCTGGATTAATTGGTAAAAAAATCGGAATGACCAGTATTTACGATGTAAACGGAAGAAATATCCCTTGCACCGTGATCGAAGCTGGACCTTGTGTTGTAACACAAGTCCGGTTAAAGGAAATAGACGGATACGAAGCCATCCAGCTTGCTTTCGATGAAAAGAAAGAGAAGCATACAACCAAAGCCGAAATGGGTCATTTTGCCAAGGCAGGCATAACCCCCAAAAAGGTGGTTGCTGAATTTACCCGTTTTGAGGTTGACCACCAGAAGGTATTCGGTGATGTTCTCCAGGTGGATATCTTCATCGAAGGTGAATTTATTGATGTGGTTGGTGTATCCAAGGGAAAAGGTTTCCAGGGTGTAGTCAAGCGTCACCATTTTGCAGGTGTCGGCGAAGCAACCCATGGACAGCATAACCGTTTGAGGGCACCAGGTTCTGTTGGAGCTTCTTCATGGCCTTCAAGGGTTATGAAAGGACTTCGCATGGCGGGCCGCATGGGTGGTGACAAAGTGAAGGTTGTCAACCTTCAGGTATTAAAGATTATTCTCGAGAAAAACCTTATTTTAGTAAAGGGAGCAGTTCCGGGACACAATGGTTCATATGTAAAGATTGAGCGATGGAAGTAGTAGTATATAATATAAAAGGAACAGAGACGGCCAGCAAGGTCGTACTGGATGATGCGATCTTCGCAATCGAGCCCAATGACCATGCGATTTATCTGGATGTGAAGCAATACATGGCAAATCAGCGCCAGGGTACGCATGACACACTGGAAAAATCGACCATTTCCGGAAGTACACGGAAACTGCATAAGCAAAAGGGTACCGGTGGTTCGCGAAAAGGAAGCATCAAGAGCCCGCTTTTCCGCGGAGGCGCCAGGGTTTTCGGACCTCATCCCCGTGATTACAGTTTCAAGCTTAACAAAAAGCTGAAACGTCTTGCACGCCGGTCGGCTTTGAGTTATAAGGTAAAGGACAATCATCTGACCATCCTGGAGGATTTTACCTTTGATACTCCAAAGACAAAAAATTTCACCGAGCTGCTTAAGAATTTTCAGCTGACCGGTAAAAAGACACTGCTTGTCATAGCCAAATTTGAGGAAAATGTTTTACTCTCCTCGAGAAATCTGAAAAGAGTGAAGGTTGTTCATGCAGCGGATCTGAATACCTATGAGATTCTTGATGCGACACAGTTATTGATTACAGCCGCTTCGATCAAGGAGATAGAAAAAATTCATCAGAATTAAACCGATTAATTCGATACTACAATGACAATTATCATTAAACCGATCATAACCGAGAAGATGACGCAACTGGGCGAAAAGCTCAACCGTTATGGGTTCATGGTTGACCGGAAGGCAAACAAGCTTCAGATCACGCAGGCCATCAAGGACCTCTATGGAGTGGATGTAACTTCCGTGAACACTATGGTGTTCTCCGGCAAAAACAAATCGCGCTTTACGAAGAGCGGCGTAATATCCGGCAGAACAAGTACATATAAGAAGGCCATCATTACTTTGGCTAAAGGTGAAACTATTGATTTTTACAGCAATATTTAAATAAATGGCGCTTAAGAAATATAAACCGACAACACCCGGTCAGCGGTTTAAAGTAATCAGTACCTATGATGAAATTACTGCAGACGTTCCCGAAAAGACCCTTTTGGCCCCGTCGAAGAGATCCGGCGGAAGAAACAATGAAGGAAGAATGACCATGCGTTATCTTGGTGGTGGTCACAAGCAGATGTACCGTATAATCGATTTCAAACGGGACAAGGAAAACATTCCTGCTTTAGTGAAAACCATCGAGTATGATCCTAACAGGACTTCGCGCATCGCGCTGGTTGTTTATAGTGACGGTGAAAAAAGATACATCGTTGCGCCACACGGACTGAAGGTTGGCCAGACCATTTTATCTGGTAAAGGTGTAGCTCCGGAAATCGGAAATACATTGTATCTCAGCGAAGTGCCCTTTGGAACTGTTATTCATAATGTTGAATTACGTCCGGGCCAGGGTGCAAAGTTGGTTCGCAGTGCCGGTGCGCATGCCCAGCTGATGTCGCGTGATGGCAAGTTTGCCATCCTCAAGATGCCATCCGGCGAAACCCGGATGATACTCCAGACGTGCAAAGCCACCATCGGTATGGTGTCAAACATCGACCATAGCCTTGAGTCATATGGTAAGGCCGGGCGTACACGCTGGTTGGGACGCCGTCCGAGAAACCGTGGTGTTACAATGAATCCCGTCGACCATCCCATGGGCGGGGGCGAAGGAAAAGCTTCAGGAGGACAGCCGCGTTCGCGCAAGGGTGTTCCTTCTAAAGGCTACAAGACACGCGCAAAAAAGAATCAATCGAACAAGTATATCATTGAACGCAGGAAGAAGTAATCGATAATACATCAAACTATGAGCCGATCGCTTAAAAAAGGTCCGTATATCCACTACAAGCTGGAAAAGAAAGTAACGGAACTTCTGGAATCCAAGAAAAAGACTGTCATCAAGACCTGGTCGCGTGGTTCCATGATCTCTCCCGATTTTGTGGGCCAGACCATTGCCGTACATAATGGCAATAAATTTATCCCGGTGTATGTTACCGAGAATATGGTTGGCCATAAGTTGGGCGAATTTGCACCTACCCGGATATTCCGGGGGCATGCAGGCAATAAAGATAAAGGAAAGAAATAACCTCTTAATTAAGATAAATTATGGGAGTTAGAACCCGCACCAGAGCCGAGAATCGTAAAGAGGCTAAAAAGAATGTGGCTTTTGCCAAACTGAATAATTGCCCGACATCGCCGCGTAAAATGCGGTTGATTGCCGACCTGATCAGAGGAAAAAGGGTTGAACTGGCATTGCATATTCTGAAAACCAATGCCAAACAACCATCAGAGCGTTTACGGAAGTTGCTGTTGTCGGCCATTGCAAACTGGCAGATCAAGAATGAAGGCCTGCGTATTGAAGACAGTGATTTGATTGTGAAAGAAGTTTTTGTTGACAGCGGACGGCAGCTAAAGAGGTTGCTTACTGCTCCCCAGGGACGTGCACACCGGATCCGCAAACGTTCGAACCATGTGACAATTCTCCTTGACAGCCGTAACAAACCGGAAGTTGAAGTTGAAGAAACACCGGAAGTTGAAGAAAATAAAAAGTAACAAAGTAATAAGCAATAATTAAAAGTAAGTTTTAATGGGACAAAAGACCAATCCGATTGCTAACAGGTTAGGCATCATCCGCGGCTGGGATTCAAACTGGTTCGGCGGGAAGAATTTTGAGCCCAAGCTGGTCGAGGACGACAAAATTCGTAAATATTTAAATGCCCGTCTTGCCAAGGCTGGTATTGCGAAAATCGTTATTGAACGTACCTTGAAGCTGGTAACTGTTACCATTCACACCGCACGTCCAGGTATCATTATCGGGAAGGGCGGACAGGAAGTTGACAAATTGAAGGAGGAGTTGAAAAAGATTACCAAGAAGGAGATCCAGATCAACATTTCTGAAATCAAACGCCCTGAGATTGATGCGGTAATTGTGGGTAACACGGTTGCCAGCCAGATTGAAGGACGTATTTCCTACCGTCGTGCAATCAAAACCTCCATTGCTTCGGCAATGAGGATCGGTGCCGAAGGAATAAAAATTATGATTTCAGGTCGTGTTGGAGGTGCTGAAATGGCCCGTCGCGAGCAATACAAGGAGGGACGCATTCCCCTTCATACTTTCCGCGCCGACATCGATTATGCAACTGCTGAAGCACATACTACTTATGGCATCATCGGAATCAAGGTATGGATTTGCAAGGGAGATATCTATGGTCGTCCCGACCTGGTTCCCGATGCAGCTGCGACCAAAGTAAAACCATCGCCACATCGTGGTGGCGACCGGCCGGGTGACCGCGATCGCGGTCGCGGAGATCGCGGAGATCGTGGTGGTGACCGCGGAGGAGATCGCGGAGGGGACCGTTCCAACGACCGCCGTGGCGATCGGGGTCCGTCCAGGGATGCAGGAAATACACGTGGAAGAAGATAATTGAAGCAACGTAACCCATAATATAATCGAATAATGTTACAGCCAAAGAAAACCAAGTACAGGAAACAGCAGAAGGGAAAGATGAAGGGCAATGCCCAGCGTGGTCATCAACTCGCTTTTGGCTCATTCGGTATCAAAACATTGGAAGAAGCATGGATCACCGGTCGTCAGATCGAAGCAGCCCGTCAGGCCATCACCCGTCACATGAAACGTGAAGGACAGCTCTGGATTCGCATTTTCCCGGATAAACCAGTTACCAAGAAACCTGCTGAAGTCCGCATGGGTCAAGGAAAGGGTGCACCTGAATATTTTGTAGCCCGTATCAATCCCGGACGTATCCTCTTTGAGATCGAAGGTGTTCCGATGATCATTGCCAAGGAAGCACTCAGGCTCGGAGCACAGAAACTTCCGGTACAGACGAAAACCGTGATGCGTAAGGATTACGTTGAAGAAGCTATATAGTAAGTAGTAAGGTGGTGTGAAAGCGTCACCAACAAATAAAAATAAAATGGAACAGAAAGTCATCAGAGAATTAACATCAGCCGAAATCCTGGAAAGGATGGATGAAGAAAAGCGGCAGCTGACAAAGCTGAAGCTCAACCATGCTGTGTCTCCATTGGAAAATCCCAATAAGATCAAGGCTTATCGTCAAACGATTGCACGCCTCCTGACCGAATTGCGCCGTCGCGCTTTGAACGGTGAACAAATCACAAAAACTGGTAAGATTTAGTAAAGACGCACTTCTGTGCGTCTCTTAACGAGACAATATGGAAACGAGAAACCTAAGAAAAGAAAAAACCGGAATCGTTGTCAGCAACAAGATGGAGAAATCTGTCGTCGTTGAAGTCGAACGCAAGGTAAAGCATCCTAAGTACGGAAAGTTCGTTAAGAAATCTTCCCGGTTCATGGCCCACGATGACAAGAACGAATGCAGCGAGGGTGATAAAGTGCGGATTGCTGAAACCAGGCCGCTAAGTAAGAATAAGTGTTGGAGACTTGTCGAAATCATTGAAAAGGTTAAATAGGTATGATACAGCAAGAGTCAAGATTAACAGTCGCAGATAACAGCGGAGCCAAGGAAGTACTTTGTATAAAGGTACTGGGCGGAACGCGCAAACGTTATGCCCGTGTGGGTGACCGGATCATTGTAACGGTAAAACACGCACTGCCTTCAGGAAATATCAAGAAGGGCACCGTGTCGAAAGCCGTGGTTGTGAGGACTAAAAAGGAGACCCGGCGTGCAGATGGTTCGTACATCCGGTTTGACGACAATGCCGTGGTGTTGCTCAACAATGCCGGTGAAATGATCGGCACCCGTATTTTCGGACCCGTTGCCCGGGAATTACGCGAAAAACAATTCATGAAAATCGTTTCTTTGGCACCAGAAGTGCTTTAAGCATAACAAATATTATCATGCAGAAGAAGTTAAACATACGAAAAGGCGACACCGTGATGGTCATTGCCGGGGATTCGAGAAGTCAGCAGGGAAAAGTGCTGCGCGTCGATACCGAGAAATACAAAGCCATCGTGGAAGGGGTTAACATGGTATCCAAACATACCAAACCCAACGCAAAAAGTCCGCAGGGCGGCATTGTGAAAATGGAAGCCCCCGTGCATCTTTCCAACCTGAAGATTATTGACAACTCGGGCAAACCGACGCGTATCGGCAGGAGATTGGATCCCAAGACGGAGAAATTGGTTCGCTATTCAAAAAAATCAGGGGAGGTTATAAAATAATGGATTATTCACCACGATTAAAAGAGAAATACCTGAAGGAGGTTGTTCCTGCGCTGACAAAGCAGTTCAACTATAAAAGCCCCATGCAGGTGCCACGGATCAGCAAGATTTGTCTTAACCAGGGATTGGGTATCGCCAACACCGACAAGAAATTCATCGACAGCGGAATTAACGAAATGACGATGATTACAGGTCAGAAAGCGGTATCGACCAAATCGAAAAAAGACATTTCCAATTTCAAACTCAGAAAAGGAAACCCGATCGGAGTGCGTGTGACTTTACGCGGCGAACGGATGTACGATTTCCTGGACCGTTTGATCTCGGTTGCCCTCCCGCGCGTTCGCGATTTCCGCGGAATAAGCGACAAAGGGTTTGACGGACGTGGGAACTATACCTTAGGTGTTACCGAACAGATTATCTTTCCGGAAATCGACATCGATAAAGTAACCCGGATAAACGGAGTAGATATTACTTTTGTGACATCAGCCCGCAATGACCGGGAGGCACATGCCCTTTTGAAAGAATTTGGAATTCCTTTTAAAACAAAGTAAAAATATGGCAAAAGAATCCATCAAAGCCAGAGAACGCAAACGTGAACGACTGGTTGAAAAATTCGCTGAAAAGCGTAAGGCACTTAAGGAAGCCGGCGATTATATCGCACTGCAGAAACTTCCCAAAAATGCTTCACCCATCCGGTTGCACAATCGCTGCAAACTCACGGGCCGTCCAAAAGGATATATGCGCCTGTTCGGTGTTTCCCGCATCAATTTCAGGGAAATGGCCAATAAGGGGTTAATCCCGGGAGTAAGAAAAGCCAGCTGGTAAAAAGAATATTGCAGAAATGTAATGCATTGCGTTTCTGACAGAAATAGAAACAAACAAATAAAACAAAAATAAATGGTTACGGATCCCATTGCAGATTATTTGACCAGAATCAGGAATGCCGTTTTGGCCAACCACCGTGTTGTCGAAATTCCCAAGTCGAAGATCAAGGAAGAAATCACCAGGATTCTCTTTGAAAAAGGATATATCCTCAATTATAAAATTGAGAACGAACCACGTCCGGGCAATATTAAAATTGCGTTGAAATATCATCCGGTCTCAAAACTCTCGGCAATCAACAGTCTGGTGAGAATTTCAAAGCCGGGCCTGCGGAAATATGTAGACAACGAGCATCTTCCCCGGGTTTTGAACGGATTGGGTATCGCGATCCTTTCGACTTCCCACGGTGTCATGACCGACAAGGAAGCCCGCACACAGAATGTAGGCGGTGAGGTATTATGTCACATCAGTTAATTAGGAGAATACAACCATGTCAAGAATAGGAAAACTACCGATTGCAATACCCGCTGGCGTGCAGATTTCTGTCTCCGCGACCAATCTGGTAACTGTAAAGGGGAAATTGGGCCAGTTGCAACAGCAAGTCGACCCGAAAATCACATTGAAGATTGAAGCTGATACGCTTACCATCGAGCGGCATTCCGAGGAAAGGGATGACCGGGCCAAACATGGCCTCTACCGTTCCCTGATATTCAATATGGTAAAAGGAGTTTCTGAAGGATTTACAACAGTACAGGAATTGGTTGGTGTAGGATACAAAGCAACAGGCACCGGACAACTACTCGAACTGGCACTTGGTTTTTCACACAATATCCTGCTGGAGCTTCCGGAGGCTATTCATGTGGAGACGACCGCTGTTAAGGGAAAGAATAATTCCATCATTCTGAAGTCTGTTGACAAACAGCTCCTGGGCCAGGTAGCGGCAAAAATACGCTCGTTCCGTCGTCCGGAACCTTACAAGGGCAAAGGAATCCGCTTCCAGGGTGAGGAGATTAAGAAGAAGGCCGGTAAATCTGCAGCAGGACAATAAAAGTATTTTGTAAAGACGCGCGGAAGTACGTCTCAACAACAATCAAATAACAAACACAATGGCTATCAAGAGTAAGAAAGAATTTCGCAGGTTCAGGATCAAAAAAAGGATACGTAAAATCGTAGAAGGGACTCCTGACAGGCCTCGCATGACCGTTTTCCGCAGTTGTAAATCCATTTACGTGCAACTGATCGATGATCAGTCCGGAAAAACATTGGTCGCTGCTTCATCCATGGAAAAAGGGATGAAGGATATTAAAGGTACCAAAACTGATATGGCGAAGAGTGTTGGCAAACATGTTGCTGAAAAAGCGCTTCAGGCAGGTATCGCGAAGGTTGTTTTTGATCGTAATGGTTATTTATATCATGGCAGGGTAAAATCTTTGGCCGATGCTGCCAGAGAAGGTGGCCTAAAATTCTAAGGAAGATATGACAAACACGAATGTAAAAAGAGTAAAGTCGAGTGAAATCGAATTCAAGGATCGCCTGGTCAGCATTCAGCGTGTGACCAAAGTAACCAAAGGGGGCCGTACATTTAGCTTTTCTGCCATTGTGGTTGTAGGGAATGAAAACGGTGTCGTTGGTTATGGTTTAGGTAAGGCAAAGGAAGTCACTGCGGCCATCGCCAAGGGTGTTGACGATGCCAAAAAGAACCTGATCAAAGTTCCGATTCTGAAAGGCACGATACCTCACGACCAGTTGGGCAAATACAGTGGTGCACTTGTGTATCTCAAGCCTGCCGCACCCGGAACCGGGGTAATTGCCGGCGGTGCCATGCGTGCCGTACTGGAAAGCGTGGGAGTGAAGGACGTTCTTGCAAAATCAAAAGGTTCATCCAACCCGCACAGCGTGGTGAAAGCCACCATCAATGCACTGATCAAACTGAGAGATCCGTATACAATTGCCCAGTTAAGGGGAATTGAATTGAGTCAAGTATTTAATGGCTAATTTTATATTATTAAAGGCTGTTCAGAACAATGGAAAAAATTAAAATAACACAGGTTCGCAGTGGCATAGGAAGACCGTTGCGTCAGAAACGTACCCTTGAAGCATTGGGACTAAAACGCATCCGCCATACGGTGGAACATGATGCCACACCCCAGATTCTGGGAATGGTCAATAAGGTTCTGCACCTGGTTACATTTGAAAAAGTATAACAAAGATAAACGATACTGAAATGGATTTAAGCAATCTTAAACCGGCAAAAGGTTCGACAAAGAAGGTAAAGCGTATAGGCAGGGGACAAGGTTCCGGTCATGGTGGAACATCTACCCGTGGTCACAAAGGAGCGAAGTCACGTTCAGGTTACTCCAAGAAACTGGGGTATGAAGGCGGACAGATGTCTCTCGTCAGACGCGTACCCAAGTTTGGGTTCAAGAACTTCAACCGGGTTGAATATAAAGGAATCAACCTCGATTTTTTGCAGCAATTGGCTGAAAATAAGGGAATCACGGTTATAACCCGTGAAGTGCTTATCGACAGCGGATATGTTTCGAAAACTGAGCGGATTAAGATTTTGGGTCGTGGTGAACTGAAAGCCAAACTCGAAGTTACTGTCCATGCTTTTTCGGCTACCGCCCGTAAAGCAATTGAAGAATTAGGTGGAGTCGCTAACACACTTTAAACTTGTTTGAATGAAAAAACTGATTCAAACCATACGAAACATCTGGAAGATTGAGGACCTTCGCAAGAGGATTCTTTATACAATCGGAATCGTCCTGATCTATCGTCTGGGATCTTATGTGGTACTTCCAGGTGTTGACCCAAGTATGCTTGCAGGCCTTCAGAACCAGACCAAATCGGGTCTGCTGGGGCTGTTAAATATGTTTTCCGGTGGTGCATTTTCCAATGCCTCGATTTTCGCGCTGGGAATTATGCCTTACATTTCGGCATCGATCGTGATGCAGTTGCTTGGTATGGCAATCCCATATTTCCAGAAACTGCAAAAGGAGGGAGAAAGCGGAAGGAAGAAGATCAACCAGATGACACGTTATCTAACCGTAATCATATTGATTTTCCAATCACCGGCATACATTGCCAATCTTGCGGCACAACTTCCCGCAGAGGCGATTTCACCGTTTAACCCGAATGTCACCCACCATTCTGTATTGTCTTTCTTTGGAATTTCTTCCATCATTATCCTGACGGCAGGTTCCATGTTGGTCATGTGGCTTGGTGAACGGATCACCGATAAGGGTATCGGCAATGGCATCTCCCTGATCATCATGATAGGGATCATTGCCCGTTTGCCGTTTGCACTTTTTGGAGAGCTGGTTTCGAGAATGGAACAGAAAGGGGGGGGATTGGTTTTCTTTGTTGTTGAAATTGCGTTCCTGGTCCTGGTGATCCTCGTTACGATTCTTCTTGTACAGGGTACCCGGAAGATTCCTGTCCAATATGCAAAAAGGATCGTTGGCAACAAACAATATGGTGGCGTACGCCAGTATATTCCTTTAAAGGTCAATGCAGCCGGCGTCATGCCGATCATTTTTGCGCAGGCGATCATGTTCCTGCCTCTGACCATCGCGGGTTTTGCCAGCAATGAAACACTTACCGGCTTTGCAAGGGTATTTACCGACATTAACGGCATTACCTATAACCTTACATTTTTCATCCTGATCATCCTGTTTACCTATTTTTATACGGCGATCACGGTTAATCCAAACCAGATGGCCGAGGATATGAAGAAGAACGGTGGTTTTATCCCGGGCGTCAAGCCAGGTAAAAAAACTGCGGAATTCATTGACGATGTCATGTCGAGAATCACACTTCCCGGATCGATTTTCCTGGGCTTTGTGGCCATTATGCCCGCCCTGGTTCGAATGGTAGGCGTAACTTCCCAGTTTGCACAGTTTTATGGAGGAACCTCCCTGTTGATCCTGGTGGGTGTTGTTCTTGATACTTTGCAGCAAATTGAAAGTCACCTGTTGATGCGCCATTATGACGGGTTGACAAAATCTGGCAGAATAAAAGGTCGCTCTTCATATTCTGTTTCCGGTCAGTAAATTATGTTTAACAAGCAAATGACGGTTAAATCGGATGAAGAGATTGAATTGCTGAGAGAAAATGCCATCATTGTAAGTAAGACGCTCGCAGAAGTTGCGAAACATATTAAACCGGGTGTTAGCACGTTAACACTTGACAAAATAGCTGAAGATTTTATCCGGGCCGAAGGAGCAATTCCCGGGTTTAAAGGTTACAGGGGTTTTCCGGGAACCCTGTGTGTATCCACTAATGAAGAGGTGGTGCATGGAATACCGGGTAACAGAGTTCTTAGAAATGGTGATATAGTTTCGATTGACTGCGGATGTCAGAAAGATGGTTTTTATGGCGATTCGGCTTATACCTTTCCTGTGGGAGAGGTTTCAGAGGAGGTTTTAAACCTGCTGAGGCGGACCAAGAAATCGCTGCTCATGGCAATTGATGTTGCCGTGGCAGGCAGAAGGGTGGGCGATATCAGTGCAGTGATCCAGGAATATGTTGAAGGATTCGGGTATTCGGTTGTGAGGGAACTTGTGGGGCATGGAATAGGAAATCAATTGCATGAAAAACCGGATGTTCCAAATTACGGACGGAGGGGAGCCGGAGTCAAAATGGTTGCAGGTCTGACAATCTGCATTGAACCCATGATAAACATGGGGGTGAAAACGGTGGTGCAGGATGCGGATGGTTGGACGATCCGTACGGCGGACAGAATGCCTTCGGCACATTTTGAACTTACGGTTGCTGTGAGAAAGGAAAAAGCTGATGTTCTCTCTACCTTCCGTTATATTGAAGAAGTTTTAGGATCAAGTAGTATATAGTATGGCAAAACAATCGTCAATACAACAAGATGGAACGGTCATTGAATCCCTCGGCAATGCAATGTTTCGTGTTGAATTAGAGAATGGGCATGTCATTACTGCTCATATCTCGGGGAAAATGAGAATGCACTACATTAAAATCCTTCCGGGCGACCGGGTTCGGATCGAGATGTCACCATATGATTTATCAAAAGGAAGAATTACGTTCAGATACCAATAGACATAAAGCAAACGTAAAATGAAAGTAAGAACATCGATCAAGAAAAGGTCTGCAGATTGCAAGATCGTTCGCAGGAATGGCAAACTATACGTCATTAACAAGAAAAATCCGAAATTCAAGCAAAGACAAGGTTAAGATTTTACAAACATAAAATTGGATTAATATGGCCAGAATTGCAGGTATTGACTTACCTAAAAATAAACGGGGTGAAATTGGGTTGACCTATATCTTTGGTATTGGTAGAAGCAATGCCCAGAAGATCCTTGATGTGGCGGGAGTGGACCGGAATAAAAAAGTCCAGGACTGGAATGATGAGGAGCAGAATAAAATCCGCGCGGTCATCAACGACAGTTTCAAAATCGAAGGAGCCTTGCGTTCCGAGGTCCAGATGAATATCAAACGCTTGATGGATATTGGATGTTACCGCGGAATCCGTCACCGTTTGGGATTGCCTGTCCGGGGACAAAGTACCAAGAACAATGCACGTACCCGCAAGGGCAGGAAAAAAACCGTTGCAAACAAGAAAAAGGCAACCAAGGGTTAATCGTTCATGCACGTAGTAAAATAATATATGGCAAAGACTGAAAAAAGTTCAAAGAAAAGGGTGGTGAAGGTCGACACGATAGGGAAAGCCTATGTCAACGCCTCATTCAACAATCTGATCATCACCCTGACCAACAATGGCGGCCAGGTAATCAGCTGGTCATCCGCCGGAAAAATGGGTTTCAAAGGATCGAAGAAGAATACGCCTTATGCTGCCCAGATGGCTGCGCAGGATGCTTCCAAAGTTGCTTTTGACCTGGGGCTCCGTAAAGTAAAAGTGTTCATCAAGGGACCAGGAGCAGGACGTGAATCAGCTATCCGTACGCTTCACACTGCGGGCATTGAAGTTATGGAGATTGTCGACATTACCCCATTGCCTCATAACGGATGCCGTCCGCCGAAAAGAAGAAGAGTTTAACACTTAATTATATCAATTACCATGGCAAGATACATTGGCCCAAAGTCCAGAATTGCAAGAAGGTTCAGGGATCCTATTTTCGGACCTGATAAAAGTTACGAGAAAAAGAATTATCCACCTGGGATGCATGGCCAGACCAAGCGCAGAGCTAAGGTTTCGGAGTATGGCACGCAACTCATGGAAAAACAAAAAGCCAAATATACCTATGGTATCCTTGAGCGTCAGTTCAGAAATGTCTTTTTAAAAGCTGCCCGTAAAGGGGGGATCACCGGTGAAGTGTTGTTACAGCTTATTGAATCCCGGCTTGACAATGTTGTTTATCGCATGGGTATTTCTCCAACCCGTGACGGAGCCCGTCAATTGATAGGCCATCGCCACATCCTTGTAAACGGGAAAATTGTGAACATCCCCTCAATGGAACTTCGCCCGGGCGATCTCGTCTCTGTACGCGAACGTTCGAAGTCACTGGAAGTGATTACAAATTCTTTGTCGGGCCGCGGAAACCAATATCCCTGGCTTGAATGGGACGGAGGGATGATGACCGGTAAATTTATGAGTTATCCCGAGCGCGATCAGATTCCTGAAAATATCAAGGAACAGCTTATCGTGGAATTGTATTCGAAATAATTTTATTGATAGAACTGCGGCATGCCGCAGTTCCATCAAAGTATATACAAAAAAAAAATAATATGGCAATATTACCGTTCCAGAAACCTGACAAGGTAATCATGGTCGAAGCAGATGAAAGCCGCGGGGTTTTTGAATTTCGTCCGCTTGAGCCTGGTT
Organism: uncultured Bacteroidales bacterium; assembly: GCA_903828645.1. GTDB lineage: Bacteria > Bacteroidota > Bacteroidia > Bacteroidales > FEN-979 > CAIVAT01. The sequence continues at coordinate 7,289 of CAIKNA010000197.1, read as the reverse complement.
TTGGTGTGACCATAGGAAACTCACTCAGAAGGATTCTGCTTTCTTCACTGGAAGGCTTTGCAATCACTTCGGTGAAAATTGAAGGGGTGGAACAGGAATTTTCTACCATCAAGGGAGTAATTGAAGATGTGACGGAGATTATCCTGAACCTCAAACAAATCCGGTTCAAAAGATTGATTGACTCGGAAACCTCCGAAAAAGTAACCGTTGTTATCGCACAGCAAAAGGATTTCAAAGCAGGAGATATCAACAAGTTTCTCTCTGTCTTCCAGGTTTTGAACCCGGAAATCGTGATCTGCCATATGGAGTCCAATGTTAAATTGACTTTTGAACTTTCTGTGGATAAGGGGAGGGGTTATATTCCTGCAGAGGAGAATAAAACACTCAGTTCTTCGCTTGGCAGGATTGCCATAGATTCGGTGCACACACCCATCAAGAATGTTACTTTTACTGTTGAAAATTTCCGGGTGGAACAAAAGACCGACTATGAAAAGCTGGTCATAGAAGTTGTTACCGATGGTTCGATCCAACCTAAAAATGCCTTGAAAGAGGCGGCAAAAATCCTCATTCACCATTTTATGTTATTTTCCGATGAAAGAATAACACTCGATTCATCTGAAAAAGCAGTCGCTGAGGAATTTGACGAAACATCACTGCATATCCGGCAGTTGCTCAAGACCAAGCTGGTTGACATGGATTTATCGGTAAGGGCCTTGAATTGTCTGAAAGCTGCTGATGTTGAATATTTGGGCGACCTGGTTGCTTTCAATAAAAATGACTTGCTGAAGTTTCGCAATTTTGGCAAAAAATCATTGACCGAACTTGAAGAACTGGTAAAATCCAAGGGACTTGAATTTGGCATGAATACGACGAAATATAAATTAGATAAGGATTAATTGCAATGAGACACCAGAAGAAATTTAATCATCTAGGAAGAAAAAGTGCACATAGAAAGGCCATGCTCTCAAATATGGCTGCCTCACTGATCATTCATAAAAGGATCCATACAACGGTCGCCAAAGCGAAAGCACTGCGTATCTTCGTTGAACCTCTGATCACAAAATCAAAGGAAGACACCACGCACTCAAGACGTACCGTATTCAGCTACCTTCAGAGCAAGGAGGCCGTCACGGAACTTTTTCGGGAGATTTCGAAAAAAATCATGGATCGGCCAGGTGGCTATACCCGCATCCTGAAAACCGGAAACCGGTTCGGTGACAATGCCGAAATGTGTCTGATCGAGTTGGTTGATTACAACGAAGCCATGTTGTCTGTGAAGGATGACGGCAAAGTGAAAGCGACCCGCAGAAGAAGGTCGGGAGGCAAGAAAAAGGAAGGTGAAGATACCGTTTCGAAGGTCGCTGAGAAAGCGGTAGTTGAGCCGAAAGCCAAGCATACGGCGGAGGTTGTTCAAAAACCGGCAGAAGTTGTTACCCCTGAAGTTCAGGAAGAAGCAGCAGAAGAAAAACCTGAAGTTTAAACTTTGAAAACAATATTTTAAACATTGTTTGCAGGAAAAGGATAACGTAAGAGATTATGTTGTCCTTTTTTGTTTTAATAATCATAACAACTAAAAAATACGACAATGAGTACTATTTTATCGACCCATGCCAGGCAAATCCTGGATTCAAGGGGAAATCCGACCATCGAAGTCGATGTGATTACCGAGAGTGGCATTATTGGACGGGCAGCCGTTCCTTCAGGTGCTTCAACCGGGGTTCATGAAGCTGTTGAACTGCGCGATGGAGATAAGAAGGTTTATCTCGGAAAGGGTGTTCTGCAGGCTGTTCAGAATGTGAATACCTTGATTGCAGCAGAAGTCCAGGGAATGTTCGTGACTGACCAGATTGAGATTGATAAAAAACTGATCGAACTTGATGGCACACCCAACAAAGCCAAACTTGGTGCGAATGCCATCCTTGCTGTTTCACTTGCGGCTGCCCATGCAGCTGCCCAGGTCACAGGACAGGAATTGTACAGGTACATCGGCGGAGTGTCGGCGCAGACTTTACCAATTCCAATGATGAACATCCTAAACGGCGGTTCACATGCCGATAATTCTATCGATTTCCAGGAATTCATGATCCTACCCGTAGGAGCTGCTTCATTCAGTGAAGCGCTTCGTATGGGGGCTGAAGTGTTCCATAATCTTAAGGCAGTATTAAAAAAGGGCAAGTACTCCACAAATGTAGGGGATGAAGGTGGATTTGCACCAAACCTTAAATCGAATGAAGAGGCCTTGAAAGTGATTATGAAGGCCATTGAAATTTCCGGGTACGAACCAGGGAAGGATATTTATATTGCCCTCGATCCCGCTTCATCCGAATATTACATTGCCGAGGAAAATGTTTACCATTTGAAGAAATCAACAGGGGAGAAATTGAAACCCTCTGAAATGGTTGCCTTCTGGAAAGATTGGGCAAAACGTTATCCGATTATATCGATCGAGGACGGTATGGCTGAGGATGACTGGGACGGCTGGAAGCTGATGACCAAAGAAATGGGGAGTAAAATCCAGCTTGTCGGTGATGATCTTTTTGTTACCAACGTAGACCGCCTTGCCATGGGTATCAAAAAAGGTGTGGCAAATTCTATCCTGATAAAGGTGAACCAGATCGGAACGCTGAGTGAAACAATCGATGCGGTAAATATGGCCTACAGGAACAGTTACACTGCTGTCATCAGCCACCGGTCAGGCGAAACGGAAGATGTTACCATTGCTGATCTTGCTGTTGCTTTGAATACCGGCCTCATCAAAACCGGCTCTGCTTGCCGTACCGACAGGATTGCCAAATACAACCAGTTGCTCCGCATTGAAGAGCAGTTGGGTGACACAGCGAAATACCTGGGAAAAGATTTTAAATACGCACGATAATTAATAGTTCTTTAGCTTCACAGCGTCACAGAGCAAGTCTTTACTTCGGCTCTTTGTGACGCTGTGGTTGTTTTACGTCAACATACGCTTATAATCGGGGATCAATTCTTGTTATTCCCTGAAGTTTTCCAGGATGTGCACCAACAGTCCGGTGACATGCTTTACATTTTCGTTAAAAACACGAAGGACATCTTCCCAGGTGACCGGGTCTTCATCGTGTTTCCAGGAATCATAATCGGTGGAAAGTGCCACAGTTGCATAAGGAATCCCGGCTTCCATGGCAAGGCTGGCTTCAGGGGCTATGCTCATGTTAATCACATCCGCACCAAGCAGACGGAACATTTTCGATTCGGCCCGGGTTGAAAAGCGAGGCCCTTCGATGGTTACAATTGTTCCGGCCGTGTGATGCCGTATTCCAGTTTCTTTGCACCCACGGATCAGCATCTGCCTCAGTTTTTCTGAAAATGGATCGGCCATGGCTGTATGCGCCATGTTACCCGGTTCGAATTTGTCGTAGAAGGTGTTGATCCTGAGCCGGGTGAAATCAATAAACTGATCTGCGATTACCATGTCGCCCCGGCCGATCTCCTCCCTCAGACTTCCGCAGGCAGTTGTAGCAAAAACATACTGGCAACCGAGTTGTTTAAGTGCCATTATGTTGGCCCGGTTATTCACCTGGGTAGGAGGAATGGCATGGTCACGTCCATGCCTTGAAAGAATAAATACTTCGCAGTTGCCGATGGTTCCTGTAAAAAAAGAGGAACTTGGTGAGCCGTAAAGGGTGGAGATATTTATTTCACCTGAATTTGTAAAGATGTTCAGTTTTTCGAGACCTGAACCTCCGATGAGACCAATTTTGACCATGGGATTTTTTTTTACGAAGATAGTGTAAAGTCGTGATACGTGTCACGCGTCACGCGTCATGATAGCAAGTATCTGTTTAGTTGCTGAAGTCACCCTGAACCGATGATCAATTCTGTGCCCTATAATCCAGGCGATGTCGTTTCCGGAGCATACAAGCCAGGTTTGCTCCTTCTCTTTCATGGTGAATTTCTGATCAATGAAAAAATCGCTGACCTTCTTTTTTCTCTTCATCCCCAGAGGATAAAACACATCACCCTGCCGCCATCTTCTCACGGTGAGGGGGAAAGAGAGTTTTTCGAAGTCAAGGCTGGCAATTTTCCCGGTTGAAGGAATTTCATAATGGGCCACATCAGTATGTCGTTCAAGGATTAGGTGCAGCGGCTTCCTGACCGTTCTTCTATGTTCAAAGAGTCTGATGTTAATTCTCCTGTCGGGCACTTGTTGTTCAATCACACTTAAGATCAACTTACCTCTTTCTTTAACCAGGCGATGCGTTTTGGAGGTGAAAATTTTCCTGTTTTCATTTTTAAGCGACTCAAGCAGGTTTGAAACCTGTGTTTCATTGAAACCGTAGGGGGAAAATAGTTCCCAGGCATAGGGTTCAACCGGGATCATTGATAAAAGATGGCTGATTTCCAGATAGTGATCTTTGCCGTTGGTTGTCATGGCGTCTTTACACCAATTTTGCAAAGCGAGTTTGCCGATTTGTTCGTACTCGCCGAGCCGGCGTATGCTATCGGTCAATCCCTGCGCGAATTCCGGGTTGATGCTGCAAAGCAGTGGAATGACCTCGTGTCTGAGCTTGTTCCTGAGGTATTTGGTTTCATTGTTTGAATGGTCTGTTTGGTAACTGACATTGTGTTGGCGGGCATATTGTTCAATATCCCTGCGAAAGGCAAACATCATGGGCCTGATGATCAACCCGTTTTTGACCGGGATTCCGTGGAGCCCTGCAATTCCTGTTCCGCGGATGAGGTTGATCAGGAAAGTCTCCACCTGGTCATCGAGGTGATGGGCCGTGGCAATATAAGCGAAAGATTTTTCCTTCCTTATCTTTTCAAACCATTCATAACGTAAATCCCTCGCAGCCATCTGGATCGAAATTCCATTTTGGGACGCAAAATCCGCTGTGCCGAATTTTTCCATGAAAAATGGAACGTTGAACTGAGATGAGAGCCTTTTTACAAATCCGGCATCTTCAACGCTATCGTTTCCACGCAAGCCGAAATTGCAATGGGCAATCGCAAAACGGAATTTTGCCTGGTGAAAAAGATGGGCCATTACCGTTGAGTCAATCCCGCCGCTTACCGCAAGCAGAACAGGCTCATCGCTGGCAAAAATGTTTTTTGATCCGATGAAATTTATTAAATCACGGAAGTTCATGAAATCTGGTATGCCTGTTCCAAAAACGCCAATGCTGAATCGTTGCTATATCTCCCAGGTATCTCCGGAATTCAGCAGATCATCGACATTCTTGATCTTCGATGTTTCCTTGGCATATTTGATCTGCTCTTCCACGAGATCATCGTATGTGGGATACATTGCAGAACGGATTACGCCAAATACCATCGGGAAATGAGGGGGTGCCAGTTTGGCGAGCATGAGTTGTATTCCCGGATCCTGGTTATACTGGTCATGAACGAGGATATCGTCGACGGAAATTCCATTCTTGCCGATTTCAACCACTTCAAGTATGGTGTCTTTCAGGATGAGGCCCTTATCATTGTTTTTACCGAATACCATCGGTGCACCATTCTTCAGGATGAGCATGTTGTCGTCTTTTACATCCTTGCCGGTAACAGGGGCGTGGGCTTTGTCGGCGAATATGATGCAATTCTCCATGATCTCAGTGACCGAGGTGCCGTCATGTTTTGCAGCCTCAAACATGCATTCTGTCATCAGGGCGATGTTGTTGTCGGGAACACGTGCAAAAAAAGTGCCCTGGGCTCCCATCACAAGTTCCCCGATGTTGAAAGGATGTTCAATAGTACCCATTGGTGAAGTTTTCGTTACCTTGCCCATCGGGGTGGTCGGTGAAAACTGGCCTTTGGTAAGTCCATAGATCTGGTTGTTGAAAAGAAGGATGTTCAGGTCGACATTGCGGCGGATCACGTGGATGAAATGGTTCCCGCCGATGGCGAGCGAATCACCGTCGCCCGTTATGGTCCATACGCTGAGGCGCGGGTTGGCAATTTTGACACCGGTCGAAATCGCGGCTGCGCGTCCATGGATGCCATGAATGCCATAGGTGTTCACGTAGTATGGAAAACGGGAGGAACACCCAATGCCGGACACCATGCAGAAATTCTCCTTACGGTAACCGATTTTTGGAAAAACGCGTTCCACTGCGCTCAGGATTGCGTGGCCCCCGCATCCCGGGCACCATTTAACCATCTGGTCGCTTTCAAAATCTGCTTTGCTTAGTTGAACATTGGTGCGTTCAACAGTCATATTTATAAAGTCCATTTATTTTTCCTCCAAAAGTTGGTTAAACTTATCCGTTAACTCATTGATCATGAAAGGTAAGCCCATTACCTTGTTGAACTGGGAAATATTGGGCATGGGGAATTTCATCCGAAGATAGTTTACAAACTGTCCGCTGTTCAGTTCACATACCACAATTTTCTTAAAGCCTTTCAAAACCTGTTCCGAATTCCTGGGAAGCGGCATGATGTAATGGAAATGGGCATGGCTGATGTTCTTGCCTTCCTTCTGCATCTGGGTTACTGCTGAATGAACGGCGCCATAGGTACCGCCCCAGCTAACCACGAGCAGGTCTCCTTCAGCCGGACCGTTAATTTCCTGTTCAGGAATAAAATCTGCCACCTTTTCTACCTTTTGAGCCCGCATGTTGGTCATGATCTGGTGATTCATCGGATCGGTTGAAACGACGCCGGTGACATTCTCTTTTTCCAGTCCGCCGATGCGGTGACGAAGTCCTTCCGTTCCCGGGATAGCCCACTGGCGGACGAGGGTTTCCGGATTCCGTTTGTATGGCTTGTAATCAGGATCATTGGCCTTTGCAATTGGCGGGTTGATCGGAGGCATATCTGCCATCTTCGGAATGCGGAACAACGTCGAGCCAAAGCCGAGGTAGCCGTCGGTGAGCAGGATCGCGGGAGTCATATGCTCCATCGACAGTTTGGCCGTCATGTAGGCATAATAGAAGCAATTTTCGGAGGAAGAGGCAGCAACGACGATCACAGGGCATTCGCCATTTCGGCCAAACAATGCCTGGTATAAATCGCTTTGTTCCGATTTGGTAGGCAATCCTGTTGAGGGACCACCCCGCTGAACATTAACAATAACCAGCGGAAGTTCTGTTATGACCGCGAGGCCTATGGCTTCGCTCTTCAGCGAAAGACCTGGTCCCGAAGTGGTGGTGCAGGCCATGGCACCCGTAAAGGACGCTCCAATTGCCGAACATATCCCTGCAATTTCATCTTCGGCCTGGAAAACTTTTGCTCCCAATGATTTGTGTTTTGCAAGTTCCATCAGGATTTCCGTGGCAGGTGTGATGGGGTAGGAGCCAAGGAAGAGCGGGCGTCCT
>CAIKNA010000196.1 GCA_903828645.1 uncultured Bacteroidales bacterium | reverse complement strand
CGGAATTGACTCCTCCTTTTTTGCTTATTCTGACCAGGTCCCTGAAACCGGCGGCAAAACGCACAATCTCAATTCCCTGGCCAGCCTCACTGATGTAGATGGAGGACAAATCAATGGGCAGATAAAGCTGGTAAGCCGCTTTGAATGCAAAGTGGAGATTCCCGTAAAGCGCTTTTCTTTGTGGTGTGGAATCTGCCCATGCCTGGAAAACCTGTTCAAATTGTTCCTTTTTAGATACCGCATCCAGGCGTTTGATACCGCGGGATTCACCGATCATCTTTTTCCAGTAGTTTGCTATTCCATTGGCTTTCGAGGTATATTGTATGCGCACCAGCCGGCTCTGGTCCATGGCGGATTGCATGATGTCAAGCCGCTGCCGGCGCAGGCCGGTCTTCAACGGGTTTTCTTTATTGGCTGTCAGATCCACCCCATATGACGAAAGGTATTCCCGGGTGCTGCCAGGATAACCGAAAACGAATGTAAAATCGTTTTTCTGATAGCCTTTTAACGAGATGGGCAGATAACTTTTCGGAAGGTACGGAACATTCTCTTTTGAATATGCTGCGGGTTTGTTGTTTTTATCTGCATAAATCCGGAAAATCGAAAAATCGCCGGTATGCCTTGGCCACATCCAGTTATCTGTATCACCCCCGAATTTTCCGATATTCGACGGCGGGGCTCCCACAAGCCTTACATCCTTAAAAATCTCGTTTATAAGGAGATAATATTGATTACCGTAATAAAACGGCCTCACCCTGGCATCATAATTTGTACCCTGCATGGCAGCCCGTTCAATCCGCTCCGCATTTTCTTTTATGACAGCAGCCCGCTGAAATTGATTCATGGTTTTGTCCACCCCTTCAAGAACCCTGTCGGTCACATCCTCCATTCTTACCAGTAAAGTAGCTGTGACGCCGGGGCTGGGCAACTCTTCCCCGAATGAGGCAGCCCAGAAGCCATCGGTGAGGTAGTCGTGGATGAGCGAACTCTGGCGCTGTATCGCTCCAAGCCCGCAATGATGATTTGTAAGAATAAGTCCCTGGGCCGAAACAATCTCAGCCGTACACCCTCCGCCAAACTGAACAATGGCATCTTTCAGGCTTGAATGGTTGACACTGTAGATATCCTCCGCAGTAAGTTTCAATCCCAGATCCTGCATATGTTTGATATTCAGCTGCTCAAGAAGCATCGGGATCCACATCCCCTCCTCTGCCATTACAGAAAAACGCAGAATGGTCATTGCTGCAAAAAGGATGATGGATTTCTTCATGTTGTGCCGAGTTGAAACCGTAAATAACAAATCTTCTTTCCCATTTCAAGCCACCGGTTTTCATAATATGTCTGGATATCGACAACATCACCGGTGTTACCCGATTGATAAAGATCATCCGTGGCCCATAAAATCTGGTGATTTTGTTCCCTGATCACATCCAGGGTATAGTTGTAAAAAATGTTATCATCCGTTTTAAGGTGGATGATACCGTTGGGGGTCAGAATATTTTTATATTTTGATAAAAAAACCGGGGATGTCAGCCTCAGCCTCTCCTTTTGTACCTGGGGATCGGGAAAGGTGATCCAGATTTCAGCAATTTCCGACGGGGCAAAAATATGTTCAACATGATCAACCATGGCACGGACAAAGCCGACATTTTTCAAACCCTGCTCCGAAACGGTTTTGCTACCTCTCCAGAGTCGTGCCCCTTTCCAGTCGATGCCGATAAAATTCATAAGGGGATATCTATCCGCCAGTCCAACCGTATATTCTCCCTTGCCACATCCGAGTTCGACAACGATGGGATGGTCATTTCCAAAAAATTGTCTACGCCAGTCCGCCCTGAGTGAAAACCCGTCGACAAGATCTTTGTAAGTTGGTTGAATAAGATGGGGGAATGAGAGATTTTCCTGGAAGTGGATCAGTTTCTTTTTCGACACAGATGAGATTATTTTGCGAGAATCCAGGCGCCGCTGAAATCCGTTGATTTGGCCGAAGCCAGAAGTTGGCTTGCTTCAGCACGGTCGGAACTCGTGCCAATGGTAACGCGGAACAGACCGCTTCTTGACTGGTCAAAAATAGATGCTTCTATTCCCTGTTCATGCAAATCAGCCACCAATTTCTCGGCATTCTCTTTTATTCTGAAGGCGCCGACAATCACGGCAAATTGATCGTCGTGACTGAGGGCAGCCGGTTTCTCCGCGGCAGGAGCAGCAGCAACAGATACTGCCGGGATTTGCACCGCTTTTTTGACCGGGGTAATGAAAGGTGCAGCTTTTTTCTCAACCATTGATGCCTCCGAAAACCGGGAGAAGAGAGAGGTCAGGATGCCTGCATTATTCGCAAAATTGGAGGAGAGTTTATCGTATTGTGTTACCCCGATAATTGCAGCAACACCAACAGGCAGGGCAATTACAGCCGCCCATTTAAGTGCACGCGGCATCATGAATTTCTTTCCGGGCTGCCTGGTTTCCCGGCTTGAAGGATTCCACTCGTGTTTTAATACAGAAGACTGCCTTATGACAGGCGGGGAGATGAAAGGCGTCAACCCGAATGCATCCGGGAGTAGATTGGCATTTTGGTCCTGTTCAAAATAGATGATCCCTT
>CAIKNA010000195.1 GCA_903828645.1 uncultured Bacteroidales bacterium | reverse complement strand
TGAACGCCTTACCGGGATTTTCGGTGAAGGCAATCCAACCCTCCGTGATCAACCGGAAAAACAAGCTGAAATCCTTTTCCCGGTGAAGGATGTCGAGATGCTGATGCCGGTACAGGTCGGCGACTATACTGATTTCTATTCCAGCATGGAACATGCTACCAATGTCGGCATCATGTTTCGCGATGCGGCCAATGCGCTGCTTCCCAACTGGAAGCATTTGCCTGTGGGATACCATGGCAGAAGTTCTTCCATCGTCGTTTCCGGGACCAGCATTCACCGGCCCAAGGGACAAACAAAGGCCGACAATGCTGAATTTCCTGAATTCGGCCCTTCCAGGCAGATTGATTTTGAACTTGAGATGGCTTTCATCACCGGAAAAAAAACCGTGTTGGGACAATCTGTCTCAACACACGATGCCGAAGATCATATTTTCGGCATGGTGATCTTCAACGATCTTTCGGCCCGTGACATCCAGAAATGGGAATATGTGCCGCTGGGGCCCTTCCTGGCGAAAAATTTCGGATCGGCGATCTCTCCCTGGATTGTTACGCTGGATGCCCTGGAGCCTTTCCGCGTACCGGGCCCCAGGCAGGAACCGGGGGTACTGCCTTATCTTCAGTTTGAAGGAGACCACAATTTCGATGTTCAGCTCGACGTGCTGATCCAGCCTGAAAACCAACCCGGACAACTGGTTTGCCACTCCAATTACAAATACATGTACTGGAACCTGGCGCAGCAGCTGGCTCATCAAACGGTGAACGGGTGCAACATCAATGTCGGCGACATCTATGGATCCGGCACCATCAGCGGCCCCTCCCCTTCCTCTTTTGGCTCCATGCTCGAAATCGCCTGGAAAGGGACCAGGCCGGTAAAGATGGCCGACGGAAGCGAACGGAAATTCATCAACGACAACGACACCATCATCATGCGTGGGTATTGCGTCAAAGATGATCTGAGGATTGGTTTCGGTGAAGTCGCCACCAAAATACTTCCCGCCACACCAATATAGTAAAATGCAAAATGCAGAATGCAAAGTCAAAATGCAAATCGCAAATCGCAAATCGTAAATCGTAAATCGTAAATCGTAAATCGTAAATTGTAATGTTGTCCCCCACCCAGGAATACCTGCATTTCGACCCGAAGGAGACCTCCGTTCCGAAACTTCACCACCTGATGCTCGGAGCCATCGCCCCCCGGCCGATTGCCTTTGCCAGTACTATTGACCTTGAGGGGAGACCCAATCTTTCTCCCTTCAGTTTTTTCAACGCATTTGGCGCAAATCCGCCCATCGTTGTCTTTTCGGCGAACAGGCGCGGCAAGGAGAATACCACCAAACACACCTATGAAAACATAAAGGAGGTTCCGGAAGTGGTGATCAATGCCGTGAGTTACGACATGGTTCAGAAGATGAGCGATTCCAGTGCCGATTTTCCGAAAGGGGTCAACGAATTTGAGATGGTTGGGTTTACCATGCTGCCGTCTGACCTGGTGAAACCTTTCAGGGTGAAAGAATCGCCGGTCCAGCTTGAATGCAAAGTCCTCCAGGTAATCGAGACAGGGTACGGCCCTGCAGCCGGGAATCTCGTCATCTGCGAAATCCTGCGAATCCATGTGCACCCCGGGGTGATGGATGAAAAAGGAAGGATCGACCCTCGCAAGATCGACCTGGTGGGGCGAATGGGCGGAGAATACTATGTGAGGGCCTCAGGGGAGGCACTCTTCGAACTCGCCAAACCCTCGTGACCCTGCACCATGGTGCAGGGCAACCCAAAACCAACCCCGCACTTTAGTGCGGGGCAACCCAAAACCAACCCCGCACTTCAGTGCGGGGCAACCCAAAACCAACCCCGCGCTTCAGTGCGGGGCCATCAGAACAGCTAAATATGGAAACCAACCCGATCCTCGATAACCTCCCCAGGCACCTGATGAGCCTGGTGATAGACCAGCCCTACAATGATTACACCCCGCAGGATCACGCGCTGTGGCGTTATGTAATGCGGCAGAATGTGCGTTATCTCGGCAAGGTGGCTCATGGAGCCTACCTGGAAGGGCTAAATAAAACCGGTATCAGCCTCGAAACCATCCCGAGCATGTATGGCATGAACCGTATCCTGAAAGATATCGGATGGGCTGCCGTAGCGGTGGATGGGTTCGTGCCTCCTTCTGCGTTCATGGCTTTCCAGGCGTACAACGTGCTGGTGATCGCCGCCGATATCCGCCCGATCGACCAGATCGGTTATACCCCGGCGCCCGACATCATCCACGAAGCAGCTGGGCATGCCCCCATCATTGCCGACCCTGAATATGCCAATTTTCTCCGCCGTTTCGGTGAAATTGGATCCAAAGCGTTCCTGTCTCCCCAGGATTACAATCTCTATGAGGCGATCAGGCACCTTTCGATCGTCAAGGCCGATCCTTATTCCGGCCAGGATGCCATCCTCGAAGCAGAGCGCCGCCTGGGTGAAATTTCAGACAACATGGGCGCTTCGTCGGAACTGGCCCGTATCCGCAACCTTCACTGGTGGACCGTGGAGTACGGCCTGATCGGAGATCCGGGCAATCCGAAGATTTATGGAGCCGGACTCCTTTCGTCTATTGCCGAAAGTTACCATTGCCTGTCGCCTGCTGTCAAAAAACTCCCGCTCACCATCGATGCCGCGAATTACAATTATGATATTACCGAACCCCAGCCCCAGCTTTTTATTACCCCCGATTTTGAATCACTGAACCGGGTGCTTGATGAATTTGCCGACACCCTGGCATTGCGTCGCGGGGGTTTGTACGGGCTCAATCAAGCCGTCGCATCATGCAATACCGCTACCGCCGTGTACAGTTCAGGGTTGCAGGTTTCCGGTACTTTCAGCGAAGTCGTGGAGAAAAACGGAGACCCGGTTTACCTAAGAACAACCGGTCCCACGAACCTTAATTATACAGGGAAAGAATTGCCCGGGCATGACAAGAGCTATCACGCTCATGGATTCGGATCGCCGGTTGGCAGGATCAGGAACCTTTCGGTGCCGCTCGAAGATTTTTCCGAAGAAGAACTCGACCAGATTGGCCTGACCACAGGTGAACCGGTAAATCTTGAATTCGAATCAGGGGTGGCCGTTTCAGGGAAAGTGGCCGGGAAAACCATTTGCGACGGGCATCTCGTGCTGATCAGCCTCATTGACTGCAGCGTGACCTATTCGGGCAAACTCCTGTTTGAACCTGGCTGGGGAACCTTCGATATGGCCATTGGAACCACGATTGTCTCTGTATTTTCAGGCCCGGCCGATCCTGATGCCTTTGGGCTGAGTTATCCTGCCCCTGACGAGAAAACCCATAAAATCGCACATGATCCGAAAGCGAAGAAATTGCATGCGCTTTACCAACAAGTTCGGGATATACGCGAACAACAATGCTCCTTTGCCCTATTGCCTGTGATCTGGCAGGAGTTGCGCCTCGACCATCCCGGTGACTGGCTTTGTGCGCTGGAAATACTGGAATTGCTTAAGGAAAAGCAAATTGAAGACCAGGTTACCAGGGAGATTACCCAATTCCTGTTATCAAAAAAAACGGAAGGTTTGGCGATGTCAAAACTCATTGATGATGGTTTTGCAATGTTTACCGGGGACCCTTCCTGAATTTCACGATCCCGCGAACAAGGATGGTCATGGTGACCAGGGTGATCCCAAGTACGAAGTATTCAATGTTGTCAATGGATGCCGGGATTTTTTTGCCCACCAGGTATCCCAGTGGTATCAGCGTCCCGGTCCACAATACTGCTCCTGTGATGTTGTAGAGGTTGAACCTCCAGAAGTTTATCCCGATGGTACCTGCGAGAATGGGTACGAATGTACGGATGACAGGCAAAAAGCGACCGGCAACCAGGGCAACACCTCCGTATTTCTCATAATAATCGCGGGATTTATCAAAGTATCGCTGCTTAAAGAAAAAGGAATCTTTTTTGAGCAGCAACCTCTGGCCAAAAATCTTCCCGGTAAAAAAGCCGGTGATATTGCCGGTAATGGCTGCAGCGGCTGCGGTGAGTAGCAATAACCAGATGCTGACGACCAGATCGCTCCCGCAGAGCAGTCCTGCTGTGAATAACAGTGCATCACCCGGGAAAATAAATCCGATAACCAAACCCGTTTCAGCAAAAATAACCATCAGCAGCAAGGCAAGCCCGCCATAATGAATCAGCTTTTCTGAATTGATAAGGATTTCAAAAAATTCCCTGAGATTTTCCATCAATACGAGCTCACTCCTTCGTGATCTCTTCGAAAATTTTCTCGATCTCTTCCTTATATTTTACGGGAGCTTCGACATACCCCCACCCGAATTCCATTTCCATGATTCCACCAAGGGCAGTATCATCCGAGGTGACAATTCCATGGGGTATTTTGCGATCGGTTAAAACTTCTTCGAGTAAGCCTGCTTCAAACTCGTTGTTCAAAACAAGAATTTTTTCATAGGTTTCCATGGTCGGCTATTTTTCCACTAATATACGAACCTTTCCTGGAAAAACAGCATCATTTACACATCCGTCATTGGGTAAATCACGGCACCCCTTCCTAAGATGGATTTCTATTTGCATCCACGCGGGCTGAAACGATCGCCTGTTTTACCTTCGAAAGTCCCGACATGGTTAAATAAACCAGGAAAAACAGGATCGTGCCTGAGATGAGTCCGGGATGCGCTTCAAATTGCTTTCCTGCAAGGTCAGACAACATGACGAACATGCCCCGGAAGGCGTGTGCGAGGGGCAGGAATATCCGGGGAAACGCGTTGAGGATGACCTGGAAAATGTCGAACGAAGCAAGGATGTGTGTGAAAGTTTCCATGGGTTGAATATTTTACCCAAAATTAATCAGAGCAGGCCCCTCTGGAAACTCTTTTTCGATGAATCACCGAAAAGGAGGGGGTGAATGCCGCATGCCGGACGCCAGATGCTCCAACAACCATTCCTGCATACAGAAATGCAATTACGGTTTTGAGGGCTCAGTTTTCATCTCCAACACTTTTTCACTGAGCTGGCGGAGCAACACCGGAATATTCTCCCGGTAGTATTTGATCAGTTTGGGCAATTTCTCCAGGTTCTCCTTCTTACTGGCATATTCATGGATAAGGATAATGTTCGATCGCAGGTTTCGCGATGCAAGGAGTTCCAGGCTCGACTTGATTTTATGGGCAGCCTTCGCAACTTTTTCGATGTCATTCTGTTCAAAGGCCGTAAAAAGGGCCGATGAATATTCAGGGGTGTATTCGACGAATTTTTCAATCAGGTCGATGATCTCCGACGTGTCGTTGTCGAATAGTTCCGAAAGCTGCGCCAGGTCATATTGCAGATACCGGGAACCAGTTGCGGAAGATGTTGTTTTCAAAGGTATTTCCATACCTGAAATGTATTGAGGCTGGATTCCGAAGACCGATAAAAGCTGACTGAAGAGTGTCTCTTCTTCAAATGGTTTGGTCAGATATCCGTTCATCCCTGCATCCAGGGCCTTGTCGATGGCTTCTTTTGTGGCAAAAGCGGTGAGTGCTATGATTGGTGTGGAAATATCAAGTTCCCCGCGTATGATCCTTGTGGCTGTCAGGCCATCCATGACCGGCATCTGCATGTCCATCAGGATGAGGTCGTACTTCTTATTCTTCACTTTTCCGATCGCTTCCTGGCCATTTGACGCTAAATCGGCAACGGTATTCCATTTTTCCAGGATCGACCTGGCAATAAACTGGTTGAATTCGTTGTCCTCGGCAACAAGAATGTTTTTTCCCCTGAGGGCTTCCGGGTCGATGAATATTTTCCGGTTCATTTGGTTTAGTACAGTCACCTCCTCTGTGCCAAATTCAAGGGTAAAGTAGAACCTGCTGCCTTTGCCTTTTTGGCTTTCTGCCCGGAGGTCGCCACCCATGAGTCCGACAAGTTGCCTGCTGATGGCCAGCCCAAGCCCTGTTCCGCCATAGACGCGGGTTACACTTTCATCCTCCTGCTTGAATTTCTCGAAAATAGTCTGCAGGTTTTCTTCACTGATCCCGATCCCGCTATCTGAAACAGAAAAAAGAAATGTCGCCCTGTCGCCGGTCTCCCTTATAAATGTGCAGGAAAGATTCACCCCGCCATCTGAAGTGAACTTTATGGCGTTGTTTACCAGGTTGATCAGTACCTGCTGCAGCCTGATCGGATCGCCGACAACCGCTTTGGGGAACAACCTCTCCATGGATGCAGTAAGAGCGATGGCCTTTTCTTCCGCAACATGAGATAAAAAACTATAGACCTTGTCGAGCAGGTCTTTCAGGTTAAACGGAATGTTTTCAAGTTCGACCTTGCCGGCTTCGATCTTTGAAAAATCGAGGATCTCGTTGATGATTCCAAGCAGGTTTTCGCCGGAGATCAGCAATTTATCATTCAGGATCGTTTGTTCGGCATTCAGGCGGGTATCACGCATCAGTCGTGAGAGTCCGATCACAGCATTGAGCGGGGTCCTTATCTCATGGCTCATGTTGGCGAGGAAAGTGCTTTTAGCCAGGGTCGCCGACTTTGCTTCAGCAGTGGCTTTCCGCAGGTCTTTCTCGATCATCACCCGGGTCGTGGTATCGCGGTATTGCCAGAGGTTTCCGAGAAATTTGTCATCCAGGAATATTGGAATATAATCGCGTTCAAAAGTGCGTCCGTCTGCCAGTTCCAGTTCCTCTCCCGTCACGGGAACTTTTTCATCCAGAATGGTTTCAATCCTCTTTACAAAGTAATCCGGATCGGTGAACATGGATTTGGATTGTTCTGCAGAATCAGAACAGTCTGCGCCGGAAAGCATCTCGGGCTTTACCGGGATTCCGAACATGTCGCAGAAGGTCTGGTTGATCAGGGCGATCCTGCGGTCCTGGTCTTCAACCAGGATTCCCGACTGAAGGTTTTTAATGAGGGTTTCAAGCCTTACCGAGATGGCTGCGAGGTGGTCATGTGCTTTTTTTTGCCCGGCATTGTTCACAATGGCGGCATAAATGGCGCCGGCAATGTTGCAGATAAAGGAAAGGATAACCTTGTACTCTTCGTTGAAACGGTTTTTCTGCGAACTGACAATGCCGAATGCCCCCACGGGGACGCTCCCGTTGAGCACCGGGATATAGAGCCTTGAACGAACAACGAAGCTTCGTTTGGAAGAGTGGGTACGCTGTGACGGGTCATTTTCAGTATCCGGGATGTCCAGCGCCTCGCCGGTTTTAAAAACATGGCCAGGGTGTCTCTCCATAGCCGTTCTGTCGGCTTCGGCAAGTTCCACATCTGTAAATCCCTTGGCTACCAGTAGCTTGAGTCTTTTTTCCTCGAAATCGTAAAGGTATAGCCCTGAAGATTCTATTTCGAGGAGGTCGTCCAGGATTTCACTGACACTGGCAGCAAGTTCTTCAAGAGTGGTGATTTTTCCCAAATTCTGCGAAAAGAGGTTCAGCCTTTTCAGGACCTTAATCTTATCATTGATTTTTGTCATACCTGGCCTTTAAGTGATTCCAGACCTGCAAGCGCGCATTCCTGGTCTTGAAGATAATGTCCACCGCTTACGCCAATGGCTCCGATCACCTGGTTATCGCCGATGATGGGCACCCCTCCCCCCATCAGCATTAAATCCCTGAAGCCATGAACGCCTTCGCGGAGAATGGGGTCGTCCTTGATGAAGTCAAACCAGGATTGACCGGTCGGAATGCCATAACTCACCGCGGTCACTGCTTTTTTCCTGGAGGCATCCACCGCGATGAGCGGTGCGTGGTCCATGCGGGCAAAGAACTTGGCAACCCCGCTTTCATCCACGATGGTAACAGCAATGGATAATCCCAGTTCCGTTGCCTTCGCCATGGCCTGCCCGGCTATCCGTTCCGCATCAGCCAGGCTGACGGATCTCTTTAAATAATCTTCCATGTTCAAAAGATTTTCTGCACGCCGCTCATTTTACAACGGTTGCCCTTTTAACATCCTTGTAATTGATTTTCCCGGCCTGGCCAAGGTACCTTGACAGTGCATCCGCAGTCGTAATGTTTGTAAGGGTACCGGGGTCTTTATGGTCGAATTTATAGGTGTATGCCATATAATTGTTCATGGCCACGGAGTATTCTTTGTCCGGGTCAAGTGGTTTTCCTGCTTTGTCAAACATTTCCACTTTTTCACAACCTCCCCTGCCATCGTCGGTGAGCCGGTAGGTCATTCCGGAAACCTGCAGGTCAATCCCCTTTTCGTGCTGGTATCCATAGCAGATAAGGGATTTTATCTCCCCGGTTTTCATGGAAAACATGACCACCTGGTTGTTGAAAGGGTCGAGTTTGTAAACATCCTTTAAGGTGATTGCCCCCTGGGATAAAGACGATATCCGGATACCTCCTTTGTTCTGAAATGCAAAATCGACCTGGAGCTGGCTGGTAATGGCATCGGTCATCAGGCTGCCCAGTTCGTCCACCCCTTCCAGTGGTTTTTCTGCGTTCCCAACAACTTTATCAAACGCCTGGTTGTTATTGTACATGTCGATGAGCGCCCTCACCCCGCGGTCTTCATTTTTAAGCGCAGAAAAAAGAATCACCTCATCGTTCTTGCTCACAATTTTACCCTCTTCCACCTTAAGGGTTGTTTTTCCCACATATTTCATGTGGGCCTCCGCCTGGACGATCATCACGCCATTGGCATACCTGGGCTGGCTAAGCAGCGTGTGGGAATGTCCGCCGATGATCTCATCGAACTGGGGCATCGAATCGGCCAGCCGGATGTCGTCATCCACCCCGAGATGGGAGAGCCCGATGAGGATGCCGTATTCTTTTTTCAGCCAGGCAAATTCCCGCGCCCTGGAGAGTCCGTTGACAAATTTCACATCCTTCATATTCGAAGGGTGCGCGCTAGGCAGGCCGTTATCATCCAGTTGGATGATCCCCAGCACCGCAATTGAAATATCCGTTCCCGCATGGAGGATCGTGTATGGCCTCAACTGGCCGATCACCGCGTCTGTCCCGTCGATGTTGCAGCAGATGAATGGAAATTTAGCCTGGAGCATGCGCTTTTTCAGGAGTGTTTGCCCCATGTCGAATTCGTGGTTTCCCAGTGCGCTCACCCCGAAACCGCAGCGGTTCATCAGGTCGATCATCGGGTAGCCTTTATCAGGAACCATATCAACCACGGGGTTCCCGGTAAAGTTATCCCCTGCCGAGACCAGGAAGACAAAGAGATGGGTTTTGCGAAGGCTGTCGGCAAGGTAAGCCAGTTTGGCCATGTTGTCGATCTTGGAATGCATGTCGTTGGTGTGGAGGATGATGATTTCAGTCTGTTTCCCCTGAGAAAAGCCGGAGAGTGACAGCAATAAAAACATCCCTGCCAGGACGGAGACGAATCGCTTGTTCATTGGTTTTGTTTGCACAAATGTACAAAACAACATCGACTAATCACAAAATGCAACAGCCGCTATTGAAATTCAACAGCGGCTGTTCCCCAAAAAAAGATTAACCAAAAACACTATTTTTCACAAACCAGGGTGTCATCTGCTTTCAGTCTGACAACTTTACGGGTTTGATTCAGGTGCAGGTAGATGAGAAATTGGAGGCTGTTGTCGGCCATGGTATATTTTGTCGCCCTGTTGCAGGTTGAATAGCCGTGATAATTCGCGGTGATGTAACTTTGAACTGCCTGTGGAACACTCGTGTATAGTACACGGGCATCCTGCAGCAAATAGCTCTTGGCGGCATCAAAATACAATTTAACCGGTTCCTGTCCGGCTATGACAATAACCACTTCGGTAACAAGGCCTTCCGGGCAAATCGAATCGAGTTCGGCGTGTTTGATGGTATAGGCCGCAAAATTAGCCTGGATGTATGCTTTGATCGTTGATGACAAAGAATCAATGGGGATGCCATTTTCATGAGGACCACCACCATGTCCGCCACCGTGATGTCCGCCGCCGTGAATCGTATCTCCGCAATGGGTTGTATCTCCCTCGCCGCCATGATGTCCGCCATGGAACTTGGCCCCGTCACCCAGAAAATCGCCCACCGAGGTAAATGCCAGTTCTTCGGTCGTATTCAGCGTTACAATATAGGAGGCCGAACTTTGTTTCAATGCCACCACATAAAGGACTGAAGCATCGGGATAATTGGTATCGATATACTGCGATGCTTTTAAAGGCAGGTCAGCAACGCTTACCGACGTTACACCGGTCTCACTCTTTTTGTTGCAAGAACTCAATGCTGCCATCGTCACGATCAGCAGCAAAAACATGGTCTTTTTCATTTTAGTTTATTTTAAGTGTTGCCTGCATTTTCGCATTCCGGCATTGCGTCCAACTCATTCTTATTTATTGTCAGAGAAAGGAAGTACAGGTCTCTTATGGCAGTTTGATTTTGGAAATAGACACGGAAATTATTCTACGGTTGCCCGGGGATTGATTCTTTTTCAATTCTATTTTTATTTTTTACATGTAGTTCCTCGAAAGAAGTTAACCACAAAGTACTTATCCAATACATCACGGGTAAATTCACCGGTAGGATTGTGATCAACCATAAATATTATCTCTGTTCATTACGGCTAACAGGGAATTTGATTATTTTTGTTTGATGGCGGCGATCATGGAGGACAGGGATTTCAGAAGCGAACTGCATTTCAGCGCTTCGCGCAGCAGCGGCCCCGGCGGTCAGCATGTTAACAAGGTGAGTACCAAAATGGAGTTGCGGTTTCATGTAGCTTCATCGGAATTGCTGTCGGATGCCGAAAAAGAGTTGATCGCAGAAAAACTTGGTGCAAGGATCAATGCAGCAGGCGAACTGGTGCTTGTATCACAATCGGAACGATCGCAATTGCAGAATAGGGAAAAAGTCACCGAAAAATTTTACACCCTGCTCGCCCGGGCGCTAACGCCGCGCAAGAAACGCACGCCCACCAGGCCATCAAGAGCCTCGAAGGAGGAGAGGCTGGAGGTAAAACGCCAGCAATCGGAAAAGAAGGAGCGGCGACGATTATGAATGTTCCATTTACATTAGAGAAAATTTCACGCGAAGTGGTTGAAACGATTCTTCAGAATCCAGCCAGTCCACACAGGCACGACCACGAAGAGCTGATCATCGTTACGCAGGGTAACCCGACGCATTTCGTTGACTTCACTGCCAAACCGATCGAACCACCGGTCATCATCTATGTGGCCCAGGGAAAAGTACACAGTTTTATCCCTGATCTGGAAACCAGGGGCTGGGTAATCAGATACACCAATGAATTCATCCCCCAGAGCGGTTTTAATTTTTATTCGGGATTTCTGGATGAGGTCAATTACAAACTCGATGAGACTTTTTGCAGCACCACGATCAATGATCTTTGTGAAATAATGGTTCGTGAAAATGCGCAGGAACCCGTTGATTTTAATATCATCCGCCATCTTCTGCTTGCTGTCCTTTCAAAACTGGAATCTGCCACGAAAACTCAGTTTCTCGACGAAAAGGTCTCCGGGAATTCGCAACTCATCACCTTCAACAATTTTCTGAAAATCCTGGAATATAATTATAAACGTCAGGCAGGCGTTGATTTTTATGCAGATAAACTGAACATGTCATCCCGGAACCTGAACCTGATCAGCCAGGTGGTTTTCGGTAAAAGCATCACCGACATCATAGAAACACGAAAGCTCCTCGAAGCCCGGCAGTTGCTTCTGGCTTCAGATAAAACAGTCTCCGAAATCGGCTATGAACTTGGATACAATGAAAAATCCTATTTCACGAGGGTGTTTCATAAAAAAACCGGAACAACGCCCACAGAGTTCCGCAAACAAATGCAATCTGTTATTTCCTGATTGTACCACTGGTTTTCCTGAAAGTGTAACGATCAGATCTACTGGTCATCGTACTTTTGCGGTATGAAAATTATCCAAAAATCAATCATTTAATCAGACAAACCTATGAAAACAAAAATCATCTCTGTCATCATTTTATTGCAGTTTGCCATTGTTTCAGCCTGGGCGCAAACCTATACGGCAGATGCCGCCAAATCAACGTTGAACTGGAAAGCCGAAAAACTCACTGGTTTCCATGAAGGAACCATCGCGATTAAATCAGGTACCTTTAAAATTGAAAAGGACAAAGTAACCTCAGGGAAATTTGTGATCAGCATGTCAACCATCGTCGACACCGATTTAACCGATGCTGAATACAACAAGAAGCTGATAGGCCATCTCAGTTCACCCGACTTTTTTGATGTGACGAAATTTCCTGAGGCAATTTTCACGATCACGCAACCGGTTGATGTAAGCAAATCAGTCGCAGAAGTGCACGGAAACCTCACCCTCAAAGGCGTTTCCAAACCCCTCACTTTCAAAGCCGTCGTTAAAAAAGAGGGAACTTCATACACCTTCAGCGCCAACAGCATCGTTGTTGACCGTACGGTTTATGGCATTAAATATGGCTCCGGCTCATTCTTCAGCGACCTGGGCGACAAAGTGATCTACGACGAATTCACGATCAAATTGAAACTGGTGATGAATCAATAACCAGGGATGGACCGGAAGCAATTTCTTGCATCACTGGCAATACTGCCATTCGTACCAACAGCCATGAAACTGAACGACCTGAATAAGTTATCCCCATCGACAAAAAGCACCGGCAACATGCCGGTACTTTTTATCGGTCATGGCAGCCCGATGAATGCCATCGAACAAAATGAATTTACACAGGGCTGGCGCACCATGGCAGATTCAATCCCCAAACCGGTTGCCATCCTCTGCATCTCTGCACACTGGGAGACCAGCGGAACACTCGTAACCTCCATGGCAAAACCCAAGACGATCCATGATTTCGGAGGATTTCCTCAAAAATTATTCGATGTTCAATATCCGGCACCCGGAAACCACGAACTGGCGCTGGAAACGCAACTTACCATCACCCGGACCAGCGTACAACTTGATGAGAAATGGGGTCTTGACCACGGCGCCTGGAGCGTGATCATGCAGATGTACCCCGACGCTTCGGTGCCGGTGGTGCAGCTGAGCCTCGATTACAATCAGACGCCCCGGCAACAGTACGACCTGGCAAAAGAACTTGCTCCCCTCCGACGGAAAGGGGTGCTGATCATCGGTAGCGGGAACATCGTCCATAACCTGCGCGCCATCGACTGGAGCGGCCGGAACCAGGGGTTTGACTGGGCCGTTGAAGCATCCGATAAAATAAAAAAACTGATTACCGGAAACGAACATCAGCAGCTGATAGATTACCGGAAACTGGGCTCAGCCGTTGAACTGGCAATACCCACACCGGAACATTACCTCCCGCTGCTGTATGTACTTGCCCTGAAAAACAACGATGAATCCGTCACTTTTTTCAATGACAAACTGGTGATGGGATCCCTCTCAATGACTTCGGTGAGCATTTCATAGGCGTATGCCTATTCGACAATATGATAGCGCAACAACCTTCTTTCAGTGTAGGTAGGCTGTCCCACAAAAAAAGGAATTGTTTCAACAACTACGCCAATGTTCCTGGAATACCTTTGATGAATATACCTCGGATTGCCCGCAAATGCCCAGTTTGGATACATATTATACGTTTTCCGGTAATCTGAAGATATGAATGTGCCAGCGGGAGTAATAACCTGCACATCTTTATCCTCCATTTTGGTAATCTCCCGGGAAATTGTATCATTTGGTTCCGCTATGATAAAATGTGAGTCAAAAACCGTTTGAAAATCCTGGGAAGAAAACAGGATATGTCCGGCGGGATCTACAATGTAGTGCAAAGAGTCGCGAACAAGGGAGACACCGGCCGGGAAAATGGTACCAAACGGATCCGGCCGGTACATTTTAACATAGGTGCGATTATTGATCACCGTGTCTTTTATTACATAGCAACTATCGTAGATACTTTTGGGCGTAGCATTTCCTGAAGTATCAATTACGAATCGCTGGTAGATCCAATAAGATCCGGCTTTAAATTGTGAGTAGTTAGGATAGGTAACGGCGGGGGTTGTTTGTGCCTCCTTATCCTTTTTGCAGGAAAACAACATCATTGCAAGTGCCAGGCATGACACCCAAATCATTATTTTTTTCATAACTCAGGAAGGATTGGTTCATACAAGAACGGACCTATTCCGGCTTTATTGTATGGTAACCAGTCCCTTGAGATTAAAGCTTGATGGTCCGCTCAAGTTCGCGGAGGTTTTCCATTTTTTTCTTCTGCAGGAAACTGTGAATATCACCGAGGTGCTCTTTGACCCGCTTATTACCAAATTCAAAGACCTTGTTCACCAGCCCGTCCAGGAAATCGCGGTCGTGCGATACGAGGATCATGGTGCCGTCGTAATCCCGGAGGGCGCTCTTCAGGATGTCCTTGGTCTTCAGGTCAAGGTGGTTGGTAGGTTCGTCGAGGATCAGCAGGTTTACCGGTTCGAGGAGAAGTTTGATCATGGCAAGGCGTGTACGTTCACCGCCCGAGAGCACCTTCACCTTGTTGGAGGAGAGTTCGCCCCCGAACATGAAAGCACCAAGGATATCGCGGATCTTCGCGCGGATGTCGCCTTTGGCCGCGTCGTCGATGGTCTGGAAAACAGTGATCTCCTCGTCAAGCATCGAAGCCTGGTTCTGGGCAAAATAGCCGACCATGATGTTGTGGCCAAGGGTCAACGTGCCTTCATACCCTTTTTCACCCATGATGGCCCTCACCAGGGTTGACTTGCCTTCGCCGTTTTTCCCGACAAAAGCGACCCGTTCGCCCCGCTCGATGCTGAGAGAAACATCCGAAAAAACCTGGTGACTGTTGTAACTTTTCGACAGTCCGCTCAGTATCAGAGGATAGCTGCCCGACCTTGGGGAGGGTGGGAATTTAAGGCGAAGGGCTGAGGTATCTTCTTCATCGATCTCCACAATTTCAAGTTTTTCCAGCATTTTCACCCGTGACTGCACCTGTAGTGTTTTGCTGTATGTGCCTTTGAAGCGGTCGATGAACTCCTGCGTTTCGGCAATCATCTTCTGCTGCTCATCAAACTTTTTCTGCTGCTGCTGGCGCCGTTCAAGCCTTAATTGCTGGTACATTGTATAGTTCACCTTATAATCGTAGATCCTCCCCATCGTCACCTCGATGGTGCGGGTGGTGATGTTGTCGACAAAAGCCCTGTCGTGGGAGATTACGATCACTGCCTTTGCGTTGTTGATGAGGAACTCTTCCAGCCATTGCACCGACTCGATGTCCATGTGGTTGGTAGGTTCATCGAGCAGGATGAGGTCGGGTTTTTGAAGGAGGATTTTGGCCAGCTCGATACGCATGCGCCACCCGCCGCTGAATTCGCCGGTGGGCCGGGTGAAATCGGTACGCACAAAACCCAGTCCCAGCAATATCTTTTCGATCTCGGCATCGTAGTTGATATCGGCGATGGAATAAAATTTCTCGCTCAGCAGCGAAACCTCCTCAATGATGGCGTAATACTCCTCCGATTCATAATCGGTGCGGGTGGTGAGCTGGCTGTTAAGCTCTTCGATCCGGTGTTTCATTCCGAACACGGCTGCAAAGGCCTGGGAGGCCTCTTCGAATACCGTGCGGCTGTCGACGGTCATCAGGTGCTGCGGCAGGTATGCGATCACGGTGCCCTTGGGTGAGGAAACCCGCCCGCTTGTGGGCGGTCTTTCACCGGCAAGGATTTTCAGCAGGGTCGATTTTCCTGCGCCGTTCTTACCCATGAGGGCGATCCGGTCCTTTTCGTTGATGGCAAACGAAACATTTTTAAAAAGGGTGGTTCCTCCGAACTCAACGGTAAGGCCTTCTGCTGCGATCATAACAGGGTTTAATGAATGGTGAAAACTGGAACGAATGACAAGTGACAAGTGACAAATGACAAATGACAAGTGACAAGTGGGGGCTTGATATGGCATTCAATACTACTTTGGTTACATTAATGCCCACAGATCAAAATAACCGGACATTTGTCACTTGTCATTTGTCACTTGTCACTCAATAAAGTTTGTTTCGGAGTTCTTTGATTTTTTCGTCCGTAACATAGTCGTCATATTCCATCCGTTTGTCGATCATCCCTTTGGGTGAAATTTCGATGATGCGGTTGCACACGGTTTGAATAAAGGCATGGTCATGCGACGACATGAGGATGTTGCCCTTGAATTTCATGAGGGTGTTGTTAAACGCCTGGATCGATTCCAGATCGAGGTGGTTGGTGGGGGTATCGAGCATCATCACATTGGCATTCCGCGTCATCATGCGGGCAATCATGCAGCGTACCTTCTCTCCCCCGGAGAGCACATTGGCTTTTTTAAAAATCTCTTCGCCCGAGAAGAGCATCTTACCAAGAAATCCCCTGAGGTAATTTTCGGTGGTATCGCTTGAAAACTGGGCCAGCCACTCCATCAGGTTCAGATTGGTCTGGAACAGCTTTTCGTATTCGAGCGGCAGGTATACTTTGGTGATGGTCTGTCCCCACTCGTATGTTCCGCTGTCGGGCTCTTCATGGCCTTTGACGATCTCGAAGAAAGCGGTCATGGCGCGGGTATCCCTCGACAGGAAGATGATCTTATCCTCTTTCTGCATGGTGAAACTGACATTTTTAAACAGCAGGGTGCCATCGACCGTTTTGCTCAGCCCTTTCACCTCCAGGATGGTGTTTCCTGGTTCGCGGTCGGGGGTGAAGATGATGCCCGGATATTTGCGGGTTGACGCCCTGATCTCCTCGATATTGAGTTTCTCGATCATCTTTTTGCGGCTGGTCGTTTGTTTCGACTTCGAGGCGTTGGCGCTGAACCGGGCGATGAATTCCTGCAACTCCTTCTTTCGGTCTTCGGCCTTTTTATTCTGGGCAAGCTGCTGCCGCAGGGCGAGCTGGCTCGATTCGTACCAGAAACTGTAATTTCCCGGGAACTGCTGTACCCGGCCGAAATCGATGTCGACAATGTGGGTGCAGATGGAGTCAAGGAAATGGCGGTCGTGCGAAACAACCAGCACGGTGTTGTCAAAGTTGGCGAGATAGCCCTCCAGCCAGTTCACCGTCTCGAGATCGAGGTCATTGGTGGGCTCATCCAGCAAAAGGTTGTCCGGTTTCCCGAATAGCGCCTGGGCAAGCAGTACCTTAACCTTGTCCCTGCCGTTGAGTTCACGCATCAGTTTGCCGTGAAGATCCTCTTTGATCCCCAGCCCGCTTAACAGGCTGGCTGCGTTGCTCTCGGCATTCCACCCATCGATGGCTGCGAAACGCTCTTCCAGTTCCGAAGCCCGGTTGCCGTCGGCCTCCGAAAAGTCGGACTTGGCGTAGAGGGTGTCCTTTTCATTCATGATCTCCCACAACTGGGAGTGTCCCATCAGCACGGTGGTAAGCACTGGAAATTCATCAAATTCGGCATGGTTCTGTTTCAGCACCGATAACCGTTCCCCCGGGCCGAAGGTGACCGCACCGGTGGTATTATCCATATCTCCGTAGAGCATTTTCAGGAAAGTGGTTTTCCCGGCGCCATTGGCCCCGATGATCCCGTAACAGTTGCCGGGGGTGAACACCATGTTGACCTCCTGGAACAGGATGCGTTTGCCAAACTGGATGCCCAGGTTTGAGACTGTAATCATATTAACATTGAATATCAGTAAATTATAACAGAAAGGTACAAATAGAGTACAATCAGATGTAAAAATCTTTTTGATGGCTATTTCCCCGCCTGCAAATTTACGAACTTTCAGGTTAGTATTTCAGGAGTCGGACCTGATGGTGCTTTGCCCTGGTTTATTAATGCTTTACCTGACAAAGAAGAGTGCTTTTTTAAACCGAACGATAAGCCTGTAAGTTCCCCGGGGTGAAGTTCATCCACCCCGGGAATCAGGAATAAAAATTGTCAGAAGGCCCGGATAGCGCGCGTACTCAAAGCGGTGTTTGACTTACCGCTGTATCCCCCGGTGGTTCCTCCGTTGAATTGCTGGAACTGTGCGCAGCAGGCATTGGCACCCGGCTGTTCGCTCGAACTCCAGTACCAGTTAGCAGTAAAACCGCCAATCAGAAATCTGTTGTCATACATTACACTCAACTCTCCCATGGCGGGTAAAAACCAATCGGAATAGCCATTGAGTACAAGGTCGTTGCAAACTTTGGCCGCGGTCACGGGTATCGTGCATCCGGAATTCACGATAAGGGTGGTATTGGACTGTCCGGAACCAAAACCGGTTGATAAGCCCGGAACGGAGAAATTGTCACAGCCCCATGGTACTCCGGTTGCCTGGTCGGTTGTTGCTGAAATAAGCCCGTGCTGCCCCGTTCCGTCAACATAGAAAATGACACCACCCTGGTAACTCTGGCCGGGAACAAATGAGTAGATTTCAAACGTGCTTCCATATCCTGTTCCCGCGCTGTTCACGGCATATGCGCGAACATAGTAATGGGTGGCCGGAGTAAGGCCGGTGATATTGCTTACAAACGCCCCGGTGCCGCTGCCATCGGTTGAATAACTGTTCGAAAGTGTCGGGTTTGGGGAAGTATTCCAGCAAACCCCCCTGAAAATAACAGAAGCCCCGCCATCGGAAAGTATATTTCCTCCGCTTGTAGCCGTGGTCGCAGTGGCGATGGTGGTCGCAGCTGTTGTAATTGTGGGTATTGCAGGGTTTAACAGGGTGCTGAATGTAACCGCATTTCCGTATGCCGTTCCTGCACTGTTTGTTACATAGGCTCTCACATAATAGGGGGTGTTTGCTGTAAGCCCTGTCAGACTGCTTGTAAAAATACCGGTTCCTGTTCCGTCGACCGTCTTACTGTTTGCCGTTGTCGGATTGGGGCTGGTACTCCAGCATACTCCGCGGGCTGTTATGCCTCCCCCTCCTGAAAGTGTCACCTCTCCGCCACCGGTGGCATTGGTTAATGTGATAAGCGTTATGGGTGTTGTCGTAACGGTCGCCAGTACCGGTGAGGTCGTGAATGATTGCTCGTTGCCGTAAGCTACTCCTGAACTATTGGCCGCATAAGATCTTACATAATACACCGTGTTTCCCGTGAGTCCTGTCAGGCTGCTTGAAAATACACCCGATCCTGCTCCGTCTGTCGTATGGCTGTCGGAAATCGTCGGACCTGTTGTAACACTCCAGCAAATCCCCCGTGAGGTAATAGTTGCAGTTCCAACAGGAGAAACATTTCCGCCACTTGCAGCGGATGTTTGCGTTATACCCGTAATACCGGTTGTCGTAACCGTCGGCTGGGTTGCAAACATTACTTCATTTCCATATGCAGTCCCGAGGGAATTCACGGCATAGGCTTTTAGGAAATAGATGGTATTGGTTATGAGACCTGTCAGGTTGCTGACATATACCCCTGTTCCGTTACCATTGGTCGTGTAACTGTTTGAAAGCGTCGGGTTCGTGGTTGTTGCCCAGCATACCCCGCGGAATTGAATCGAGGCACCACCATCAGATGTTACATTTCCACCACTTGTTACCGTCGTCTGGGTGAGATTTGAAACTGCGGTAGTGGTAACGGTTAAGGGAGGAGGCAAAAGATTGATTGCAAGGCAGCTCACACCACCCCTGTAACACTGGTTGAAAGCTGAAACGCAAATATCGCCATTGATCGTACCAACAGTCACCGTTATGGATGTTGTGCCCTGACCGGCGGTAATTACTGATCCGGCAGGGACTGTCCAGTCGTACCCGGTTGCACCGGAAACAGCGGATATTGAATAGATCAAACCTGATACATTAGAAACCGGGGTGATGTTCCCTGTTATAGCTCCCGGTGTCGCAAGCCTCCCGGCGTTGCCGATTGGAAGCCATCCTGAGCCGTTGAAGAGTTGAATGTCATTGCAGTCGGTATTAAAGATCAGAAGTCCCGGTGCGGGCGAGGCAATGCTGTTCCGCTGATCGCCGTTCATTCGCGGGGGTAAAAAGCCTTTGTTGATGAATTTGATCTCCAGACCGGCAGAAGGGTCCGGTTGAGTGCCATCGGTATTGATGCCAACCTGTGCAAAACAACTGACAGCTGCGAATAGGTATATGAATATAAAGAGATTGACTTTTTTCATGGTAGATAAATTAATTGTGAATAGTTTAACATGTTGATTTCCAGTACAATAATTGTCAAATATACAAAGAAATCGATGATTCCGACAATATTAGGTAAAAAAATACCATATTGCCCTTAAGCCATTGAAGACATAATAGGCTTCAATGACTTGCAACCATTTTGAATATCAACTGTTAATGGAGAAAATCGGTGACTTATTTCACCAATAATGATTGGCGCCGGCCAAGTAAAAAAAATAAGAGAGGAAGAATCCTATTTCAGCACGGTTACGATGTAGTCCATTCTACCGGGATCGATCTGCTCGCCGGTCGTATTGGTAAATTTGACCTCGACCATACCGGGAGAGCTAATGCGGGCATAGGCAATCACGAACCCGTCGGGAAGCTCGGCTGAAGGCGAGACATAGACCGTTTGCCCTGGTTCGCAGCCCTCAACCCTAACCTGAAGTTTATGGGAGGAGTGGGCCGGAACAGCGTCAACATCAGTGGTAACGGATACTTTGATGGCGGAACTGTTCATCATTGGATTCGACACACGCATGATCTGCCCCTCGGGCGAGACATAGAGGTTTGGTAGGGCCTGACTGGTCGTACTGTTGTAAGCTCCCATGCAATAGAGTGTCTGGATGTCGTTGTTTCCAAGCCTGACCTGGTCATTTGCGGTTACCCTGGCGTCATAGCCGATGGCTGCAGCGTTGGAAATGGAGCCCGGACTATCGGGTGCGAAATCGGCAAGGGTCCCGATCATGGTATTGTTAGAGCCGTCGAGACAGGCCACCAGTGCATCGCTTCCAACAGCAACGTTCCCGCTGCCCGAAACCAGCTCCTTCAGCGAGGACATTCCCAGGGCGACATTGTTTACACCATGGGCATTTTTCATCGCATCCCATCCGATGGCCGTGTTGTAACTGCCATCGGTATTTTCCCTCAGGGCGGTCTGACCCATCGCCACGTTGGCCGTTCCCGTGGTGTTCTCATGCATGGCCTGGAAACCGATGGCCGTATTTTCATTGGAAAGATTGTTCCGCATGGCCTCACTGCCAACAGCGGTATTGCTGTACGCCTCAATACTGGCCGACAGGGCGCCGTTTCCAATCGCGACATTGCTGCTTCCAGCGGTGTTCTCATGCATGGCCCAGGCGCCAATGGCTGTGTTATCGCCGGCAGTATCACGCTCGAGCGCGAGGAACCCGATCGCCGTGTTATTGCTCCCGATGTGGTTTGCCGACAGCGCCGAATTTCCAATGGCAACGTTCGAAGTACCGGTGATGTTCGAGTACATGGCCCACGATCCGACGGCCGTATTTTCACCGGTTTTGTTGTTGTTCAGGGTGAGGAACCCGATCGCCGTATTGTTGCTCCCTTCGGCATTGCCCGACAGGGCTCCATTCCCCATGGCGACATTGCCGCCTCCGCTGATATTCGAGTACATGGCATAAGATCCGACAGCGACGTTTTCACTCACGGTATCCTGGTTCATCGCCAGGAATCCGATGGCCGTATTGTTGTTGCCCGCGCGGTTGTTGGAAAGGGCCGAATTTCCCATTGCGACATTGCTGGTGCCTGTGGTATTCCAGAACATGGCAGACTCGCCTACGGCAGTGTTATTCCATGAGGTATCATTTACCAGGGCGAGGAAACCGATGGCCGTATTGTTGGATCCGTTGCGGTTCTCCCTCAGGGCGGAATTTCCCATAGCCACATTTGAAGTGCCGTTTCTATTCCAGAACATGGCCGATTCGCCCACCGCCGTGTTGTTCCATGCAGTGTCGTTCACCATGGCATTAAACCCAACCGCCGTGAGGTTATGGCCGTTGCGGTTCTCCCGCAATGCCGAATTTCCAAGCGCAACGTTCTGGCTCCCCGAAATGTTCCAGAACATGGCCGATTCGCCCACCGAAGTATTGTTCCAGGCAGTATCATTGAACATGGCATGATACCCGACGGCAGTATTGTTGCTTCCCGACCTGTTTTCATGCAGTGCTGAATTCCCTATTGCCACATTCTGGGCTCCCCCGGTATTCCAATGCAGCGCCTCTGTTCCAAAGGCCGTGTTGTCATATGCCGAATTATGATAGAGCGATCTGAGACCAAATGCCGTGTTGCGCTTCGCCCATTCTATG
>CAIKNA010000194.1 GCA_903828645.1 uncultured Bacteroidales bacterium | reverse complement strand
TATGGAGTGCTTGGAGACATGGCAAAAATACCGGCCAGGGCAGTATTGGTTTATGATGTTGAAGTTTGTGCAATTAAACGATCGAAAAAATGAACTCAATCTCATGTGATATGCAGGAGTTTGCTATCTTTGCCGGTCGAATAAACCCTATGATTTAAAGGAAGATATTTGCTGGTTGAATGATCCGAGATACCAGAAAAAAATGATTTTTTAGCCCTAAAATAAATAAGTTCAATAATTATTAACCAAAATTTTTAAAATGCAGCGTATGAAAAAAATGATTGTTAATCCATTGGTCATCGTAATGTTGGTTGCTTTGACAATGTTGGCTTGTTCCTCAAAGTATCCTGGTTATGATAAAACGGCAACAGGTTTGTATTATAAGTTATATAAAGTCAGTAAAGATACGGTAAAGGCAAAACTGGGAGATTGGGTTTCGTTGAATATGAGTTACAAATACAAGGATTCAACCCTCTTCAACAGCAAAAAGGCAATGGGAACTCCAGTCCGTTTTCAGCTGCCTGCATCGGAATTCAAAGGCGATATTTATGAAGGAATCAGGATGCTTTCACCGGGCGACAGCGCCGATTTCATCGTAAATGCCGACTCATTGTTTACCAAGACTTTCCGCCAGCCAAAACGTCCTCCGTTCATTGACAGTAACAGTGTGATCCATTTTTCCATCACGATGCTTTCGATCGATTCGCCTGCAGCCCTGATGATGAAAGAAGGAGATGCACTGAAGAAATATATTGAAGAAAAGAAAATTACCGTTCCTCCAACTGCAACAGGGTTGTACTTTGTTGAAACATTACCTGGCAAAGGTGCTAAAATCGATACCGGTGTATGGGTAAAAGCTAATTTCAGCGTTTCTCTCATCGACGGCAAACAGATTTTTTCAACACAGGAGCGTGGTGAACCGATGGAATTTGAATTTGGGAAAAAATTTGACACACCGGGTTTTGAAGAAGGAGTGTCAAAAATGGTGAAAGGCGAGAAAGCTACTTTGATTGTACCATCAAAAATAGGTTTTGGTGAAACCGGACGCGGAGCAATGGTTCCTCCCTATTCCACCGTCATCTATAATGTTGAAATTGTTGATGTTCAATCAAAAGCAGATCATGACAAGCAAACTGCCGAGAAAAAGAAGACAGAGGGTGCCAAACTTGAAACCAATAAGAAAAACGAAGGAGATCTCATGAAAAAGTATTTGATTGATCACAAAATTACCGCCAAGCCAACTGCCAGCGGGTTGATTTATGTAGAGAAAGTTAAAGGAACCGGCGCCAAAGCGGCTGCAGGTAAAAAAGTTAAGGTTCATTACACGGGAACACTGTTAAATGGTACTAAATTTGATTCATCACGCGACCGCAACGAACCATTCGAATTCGAACTGGGTAAGGGCCAGGTCATCAAAGGCTGGGATGAGGGTATTGCCATGATGAATGTTGGCGGAAAAGCCGTTTTGGTTATTCCTTCAAACATTGCCTATGGCGAACGTGATATGGGTCAGATCCCCCCATATTCTACACTCGTGTTTGATGTTGAACTGATAGCTGTAAAATAATTTCAGGATTCCAAACCTGGAAAAGGCTGGTTGCGAAAGTAACCAGCCTTTTCTATTATCCTGAATTACCTCCGTTTTCGACCATAAGCTGGAGCGCTTTCAATTCGTCCCTTAATCGGGCGGCTTCCAGAAAATCAAGACTTTTCACGGCATCCTCCATGGCTTTCCGGTTACGGGTGATAAGTTTCTGCAGTTTTTCTTTTGAAAGATATTGAATCAGGGGGTCAGCCGCCACATCAATTCTTTCTGTCTCATAATAGGGAGAGGGTTGTTGCCTGTTTCCGTCGGCAACGGCGGTTTGTCCCATAATATCACGGGTGCTTTTTACAATCTGGGTAGGAGTGATGTTATTCAGGGTATTGTAAGCAATCTGTTTTTCCCTGCGGCGGTTCGTTTCAGCCATCATGCGCTTCATGGATTCCGTTTCTTTGTCGGCATACATGATCACCTTACTGTTGATATTCCTGGCAGCACGGCCTGCAGTCTGGGTAAGAGAGCGCTCAGACCGTAAAAATCCCTCCTTGTCCGCATCCAGAATTGCCACCAGGGAGACCTCGGGCAGGTCCAGTCCTTCACGCAGGAGATTTACCCCGACCAGCACATCAAATACACCCATTCTTAAGTCCCGTAGAATTTCAACCCTCTCAAGGGTGTCAACATCTGCATGGATATAACGGCAGCGGATGTCAACCTTTGCAAAGTAATTGGTAAGTTCTTCAGCCATGCGCTTGGTCAGCGTGGTGACCAGTGTTCGTTCATTTTTGATGATCCGCTGATTGATTTCATCGAGAAGGTCGTCTATTTGCCTGAGGCTTGGCCTGACCTCGACATACGGGTCCAGCAACCCGGTAGGTCGGATTACCTGTTCTACCACAATCCCTTCACACTCCTGCAGTTCAAAATCGGCCGGGGTTGCGCTTACATAGATGGTTTGTCCGACAATCGATTCAAATTCTTCAAATTTCAGGGGCCTGTTATCCATGGCGGAGGGGAGCCTGAATCCATATTCAACTAGCGTTTGCTTGCGCGAGCGGTCACCGCCAAACATGGCCCTAATTTGGGGAATGCTCACATGGCTTTCATCAATGACCATTAAAAAATCATCCGGAAAGAAGTCAAGCAGGCAGAAGGGTCTTGAACCCGATACCCTTCCGTCAAAATAGCGTGAATAGTTTTCGATTCCCGAACAATATCCAAGTTCGCGCATCATTTCAATGTCATAACCTACCCGGTCCTCAAGCCGCTTTGCTTCCAGGTCTTTTCCGTTCTCCCTGAAATAGGCGCATTGTTTGATCAGGTCATCCTGGATTTCTACCAGCGCTTCACGCATTTTATCCGGTGAAGTCACGAATAAATTCGCAGGATAAAGTGTCATCAGCTCCATTTTCTCAATTTTGCGACCGGTCAGGGGATCAAACGACTCGATACTTTCCACTTCATTCCCCAGGAAAATCACACGGTAGGCAATGTCGAGATACGCAGGAAAAATATCAACCGAATCACCTTTTACCCGGAAACGGCCGCGGGTAAATTCACCTTCAGTTCTAGAATAAAGGCTGTTGACAAGGGTGTTCAGCAACTTTTTACGGCCAACCTGATCGCCTGGCTGAAGCCGGATGACATTCTCATTGAAGTCATCAGGGTTGCCAATACCGTAAATGCACGAAACCGAGGACACGACAATGATGTCGCGTCGTCCGGAAAGGAGGGCCGACGAAGCGCTCAGTCTCAGTTTCTCAATCTCTTCATTGATGGAGAGGTCTTTTTCTATGTAGGTGTTTGTAACAGGGATAAAGGCTTCCGGCTGGTAATAATCGTAGTAAGAGACGAAAAATTCAACTGCATTATCAGGGAAAAACTGTTTGAATTCGCCATACAGCTGCGCGGCAAGTGTTTTATTGTGGCTCAGCACAAGGGTTGGCTTCTGAACCTGCTGGATCACATTTGCAATGGTGAAGGTTTTTCCAGAACCTGTTACGCCAAGCAATACCTGTCCGGGGTCATTCCGCTGAATACCCTCAACGAGTTGCCTGATGGCTTCGGGCTGATCCCCGGTAGGTTTAAATTCTGAGGTGAGGTTAAATTCCAAGGGGGAAAGATTTTAAAGTATTTTAACCAGGGTTGTCGTGATTGGATAGTGGTCGGATAAGTCTACGTCAAACGTTCCATATGAAATTGCTTTAAACTGAACAGAATGAAGAATATAATCAATCCTGAAAGAGGGCAGTTTCCCTGCATATGTGCTTTGGAAAAGCCCGTGGCCGCTTTCTGGAAATGAATCCTTCAACCGCTTTGTCAGTTGATGGTAAGTGTATGAAGAGGGGGTGTCGTTGAAATCGCCCGACAGGATTACAGGATAGGGGCAGGCACCAATGTGTACAGCCAGGATGTTTACTTCCTTTGATCTGAGAATAAATGCTTTACGAAGTTTCCAAAGCATGCGTTTAGATCCTTCCTGAATGGGGGTGCCCTCCTCAATATCCGGTTCAGTTAGCTGGGAATAAAAAGTATAGTCATCATTTCCAAAGCGAATGGATTCCAGGTGCAGGTTATACACTCGTATGGTGTCCCGGTTCATGATAATATCGCTGAAGATGGCATAATAGCTGTGTCCGGGAAGTTTCAAACAACCAAAATTCACGATGGGGAAGCGGGAAAATGTTGCGATGGCATTGATCTTACGCTTGTTATTGAAATCGCGATAGTTCCTGAACGAATAAAAAGGCAGGTGAATTGAATTTGCAAATTTTGACAAGGTCTGTGAAAAATCCTCTCCTATGGCAAAGAACTCCTGAACGCAGATGAGATCGGCATTTTGCCGGGCAAGAAACTCAGTTACCTTACTTTTGGTTTCCTGCTGGTTGTCTTCTATTTTATTGCCATACAGCGAATGAACGTTGAAACTGACAATTTTGATTTTTGCCTTCGGTGAAACCTCCGGATGTGAAAACCTGACGGGATAAACGGCTAAGAGGTTGGTGTATCCGGCAATAATGGTGACCAGGGAGACAAAAACAAATCGTTTCCAGGTAATCAGCCAAAAAAGGACAAAAAGTATATTTATAATCAGGAATACAGGATACGCAAGGCCGAAAAATGCCAGTAGCCAGAATTTGTCCGGACTGATATATCCTGAAAAATAGGATGCGAGCAAGCCAGCTACAGCGCATATGTTCAGGAAATACAACACATTTTTCAGGATCGACCGGCCTTTCATCATCAATCAGTCAGGTTATCTCAGCGTTTATTGGATGTTTTAAAGAGAAACTCTTTTTCATCTTTTGTCAGGCAATCATAGCCTCCCTTTGATATTTTTTCAAGGATTTCATCAACTCTTTTTTGCGTGTCCCTTTTTTTCAGGTTGTATTCTTCATCTGACAGAGGCCTGGATGAATTTCCGCCATACGAAGGCTCCATCCGGGCCTTCCTGCGGAATTTGTTGAAGCCGTTCCGCATAAAACCTGTTGAACTTCCTGGCTGTCTGATGGTTCTGGAATAGCGGTACATCAGTATGTAGATTGCACCGAACAGGGCTCCGCCGATATGGGCTATGTGTCCGCCGGCATTTCCGGAAGGGATCATGAAAAAGTCAAATACAAAAAGGACGACTGCAAGATAGATGATCTTCAGCTTTCCGAAAAGAAAAAGCTGGATTGTGTAATTCGGAACAAAAACGGCGACGGAGGTTACAATTGCCATCACAGAAGCCGAAGCACCCAAAGCGAAAGATACCGGAACGATTGGCGTGAAAACCGGGAATGTATTGAATGCCAATACATAAACGAGACCACCGCTTATCCCGCCGAGAAAATAGATAAGAACCAATTGCTTCGAGGGGAGGAACTCCAGGAAAATCCTTCCAAACCCATATAACCAGAACATGTTGAAGAGGATGTGCCAGAAATCAAAATGC
The DNA here is from genome assembly GCA_903828645.1 of uncultured Bacteroidales bacterium. Lineage (GTDB taxonomy): Bacteria > Bacteroidota > Bacteroidia > Bacteroidales > FEN-979 > CAIVAT01. Next base: position 4,781 of record CAIKNA010000194.1, on the reverse strand, counting down.
AGGAACATATAGGTTATTACCGTCCAGGGTCTCAGGTACAGCATGGGAATGGAGGCAGGGATAGCCAGTGCCTGCATCAAAATCGAAACAACTGCAGCGACGTCAGGGCTGTTGAAAAAGAAAAAAATGACCTTCAGGGCCTGGACCAACACCCAGACTGCAACATTTACCAATATCAAAACTGACAAGGCTGATCCTTGTCTGAAAAACCGCCTGATATCATCAAACGGGTTTTGATTTTGAGTATAATTGTAGTTCATCATGTATAAAGACCTGTTTTTTTCTTCCAGTAGAGGATTAAAAAGAAACCAAAAATCATGCCGCCAAGGTGGGCAAAATGTGCAACATCGTCGCCGGGGTTGTTTGAGATGCCAGAATACAGCTCAAGTGCTCCATAAATGAGCACAATCCATTTGGCCTTGATCGGGAAGAGGAAATAGACATATACAAGCATGTTTGGAAACATCATGCCGAAAGCAAGCAATATTCCGTATACTGCCCCCGATGCTCCAACGGTGGGGACGTCCATCTGCAACTTTAACAGTTGACCGATATAGTCGAGCGATTGACCGGCATAACCGGGGCTGTTCTTTGCCAGTGTCCACTCATTTATAAAACTCCTGAGGGGGCCTGGTGCATTGTAATATACCGGATAATGATGCCTGACAAACCCGATGAAACCATCCAGGGTCGGATTTGCCCCGTACGCACTGGCAGCAGCCTGCACTGATGAGATGTCGATCCATTGCATGAATACCTGCACAATGGCAGCGCCGATGCCCGTGATCATGTAATAGGTCAGAAATCGCTTTGATCCCCAAACATTTTCCAGCAGGTAACCAAACATCCAGAGAGCAAACATGTTCATGGCGACATGCGAAAAACCGCCATGCAAAAACATATATGTTACAAATTGGTAAGGACGGAATAGATCGGACTTGAAATAGTGAAGGCCCAGGATATTAACAAGGTTTATACCATAGGCAGTATCAAGTGAGAGGGTTGCCAGGTAGAATAATCCATTGATAATCAACAGATTTTTCACCACCGGAGGCAGCAGGTTGAACCCGGCAGGACTATATTGTTGTGACATAGAATTATTAAACGTTAAATTTTAAATTTGGTATTCAGTTCATCATAAGAAATGACCAGCATGGTTGGTTTTCCATCAGGTGAAACTCCGGGCACTTTGCATGCAAAAAGGTTTTCAATCAATGAGTCTATCTCCTCCTGATGCAATTTTTTTCCGCGTTTAACTGAAAGTTTTTTAGCCATGGTCTTGGCAAGAAGCTGGCCCTGATCCATTTTATTCTCCTGCCCGGGCGATTTGAGCGATTCAAGCACTGATTCAATAAACATACGGATGTCGGTGGCTTCAAGGTTTACCGGAATGGCATGGATGACGAAACTTCCCTTCCCGAAGTCATTGATTTCAAATCCCAGCTGCTCAAAGTAACTTTTCCATTCATTAAAAAACTGGGCATCGTCCGGGCTTAACGTTATCGTTTGCGGGATAAGCTGGTGTTGGCCAGGAGCAGTATCCATCTGTTTTTTTTCTAAAAACTTTTCATATAAAACCCGTTCATGGGCATGTTGCTGATCGATGATGACGATCCCAGATTGGGTGGATGTTGTAATAAAAGAATTCCTGACCTGGACGCCATTTTTCCTGGTAGTTGTTGTTTCACCAGGAAATTCTTCCTGTGAACTACCGGAACTCCCCGGATCTGATCCCTGAAATTCTAATAAATCGGCCGGCGGACGTTGTGTCTCGTATAACTCACGCCATCCCTGTATGGAAGGAGATGGTTTCTGGGGAAAAGTAAAACTGGTTTGGGGTTGTGTTTTCTTTTCAAACGGGTTATAATCGGGGTTCACCGTAATGACGGGCTGCCTAATTGGGTAATTTTCGGGAAGAGGGGGTAAGTTCATGCTCTGTTCCACGTCAAAATCAAGGGAAGGCGACAGGTTGAATTTTCCAATGGATTGTTTTACGGCAGCGTGCAGAATTGCATAAATGCTTTTTATATCCTGGAAGTTGATTTCGGTTTTTGTCGGATGGATGTTAACGTCTATCGTCTGGGGGTCAACTTCCATGTAAATAAAGTAGGAGGGTACTGAATCATCCGGAATCAACTCCTTGAAAGCCCCGTCCACAGCATGGTGAAGGTAGGCGCTTTTAATGAATCTGCCGTTGGCGAAGAAATATTGTTCCCCTCTTGTTTTTTTGGCAAATTCAGGTTTCCCTATAAACCCTGAAATATTGACCAATGCTGTTTCCTGTTCAACAGGGATCAGCCGCTGCCCGTAAGATGACCCGTAAAGGCTGACGATCCGCTGCCTGAGATTTCCGACAGGAAGTTGAAACAGGGTTTTATCCTGGTTGTAAAAAGTAAAGGCAACATCTGGGTGAACCAGGGCGACCCTGAAAAACTCTTCGATGATGTACTTCAATTCCAGGGTATTCGATTTCAGGAAATTCCTGCGTGCCGGCACATTGAAGAACAGGTTTTTCACGCTGACAATCGTTCCGTTCTGGCAACTGACCGGTGACTGGCCCTTAAATTCGGTTCCTTCTATCAGGATGGAAGTCCCGATTTCATCTTCATGTCGTTTTGTTTTTAGCTCAACCTGGGCAATGGATGCGATGGATGCGAGCGCCTCTCCGCGGAATCCGAGTGTGCGGATTGCCAAGAGATCATCTGCTTTTTGAATTTTAGAAGTTGCATGACGTTCAAAACACATCCGGGCATCCCGCTCAGACATGCCACACCCGTTGTCTGAGACCTGGATGAGCATTTTGCCGGATTCCCTGATAACCAGTTTTACGTCGGTAGCACCCGAATCAATGGTGTTTTCCAGCAACTCTTTCACGGCAGAAGCGGGTCGTTGAACGACCTCTCCGGCAGCGATCTGATTGGCGACAGAATCTGGTAAAAGGCGAATAATATCAGTCATCCCGGCAAAAATACCCAATAAAATAAAGCACCATTGAATATTTCTTCAATGGTGCAGAACGATCATGTGTTTCTCAGAAATTTCTTACTTTCCCCGGAAAAAGGAAAAGTGTCATTCAGTCAGAATCTGGATTTATCCAGAACAGGGAACCTCATCTGAACGAGATAGAAGGCTCCATAGAATGCCGCACTGAAGAAGGTGGTTCCCAGGAGATCATTCATGAAAAATGACAATCCGTTGGTCGTGTCGCTAAAAAACATCAAACCGGCAATATAACATTCAGCAAGGCCGGCTGCGGTTTGCGGGTAAAAGGGACTGGCGACCCAGGAAGCAAAGTTTGTTATCAGGAAAAAGATAACAGCTGAAGAAAATGAAGCCAGTAAAACAGATCCCACATTGATTTTTTTTCGGATCGCCATACCAATAAGAACCGTGATGGTAAAACTCAGGTAGACAGCAGGCATATTGGCATGCAGACCAATGACGAGATCGCTTATGAACATCGCGGCGATCGGAATGGCGAAAGCAAATTGCTTTCTGTCGAAAAAGGTTCCAGCAAAAAGAGCCATGGCTGCAATCGGCGTGAAGTTTGGCCAATGCGGCAGCAGCCTTAAAATGGCTGCAACAAGAATAACTGAAAAAACAACAATAAATCTAGGGTTGATAGACTTATATTTCATTAATATATTATGTTTAGAATGATACAAAAATAGTAAATCATTTTAACAAAAGTCAAGTCTTGTGAAAAATAGTTTCTATTTTTGGGGAACAATCATTAAACCAATACCTTAAAATGAGTTACAACCTTTTTTTTTCATCATTTCTGACTTTGTGGTTATTTACAGGGAGCATTCAAATGAAAGAGAAAATTGACTTAATCATCACAAATGGAATTATTTACACGGTTGATACAGGCAATACCCGTGTTGAAGCCATGGCTGTTCATCATGGCAAAATCGTAGCTACCGGAACAAGTAAGTCAATATCGGAGCGTTACCAGGCCATTAAGGTTATTGATCTGAAGGGAACATACATATACCCGGGTTTCATTGACGCTCATTGCCATTTTTTTGGTTATGCAACCGGCTTGCAATATGTCGACCTTTTAGGTTGCCTATCATTTGATGAAGTACTTAAAAGGCTTGCGGAAGCAGGAGGCCAGGCGAAGGGAAAATGGCTGGTGGGCCGCGGCTGGGACCAGAATTTATGGCAGGATAAAATTTTTCCCGGCAACGGCCGGCTGAACGCTTTATATCCTGAAACTCCCGTCATGCTGATCCGCGTAGACGGCCATGTTGTGCTGGCAAACCAGGAGGCCTTGAAAAGGGCAGGGATCGGTGTGGAAAACAAATTCGGGAATGGGCAGGTCGAACTTGATAACGGTGTTCTGACCGGTATTTTGAGTGAAACTGCAGCTGACCTGATGCGCGAAACTGTTCCGGTACCACGTGGCATTGTGTTGCTGAATCTCTTGAAACGCGCTGAAAAGCAATGTTTCGGCGTTGGTCTTACCCTTGTCAGCGATGCCGGGCTTGACAATCACCAGGTGAGGTTGATTGATTCACTTCAGAGAAGCGACCAGATAGCCATGCAGCTCTATGCCATGCTCACGCCAACTAAAAAAAATATCGACGAATTTGTCAAAAAGGGAGTTTATCAAACCAGCAAGCTTGTTGTCAGGTCCATTAAAATTTATGCTGATGGCAGCCTGGGAAGCAGAACTGCCCGGCTGAAGCGACCTTACGCGGATCAGCCTTCGGTTTCAGGCATTGTTGTCACCCCGCCTGATTCGATCCGGAAATTATGTCAGACCGCTTTTGAAC
>CAIKNA010000193.1 GCA_903828645.1 uncultured Bacteroidales bacterium | reverse complement strand
TACATCTGGAATACACGAAAGAAACCGATGCTGGTGGATGATTTCAGGGTGAGGTTTTATAGTGGCAGGTGAAAGGGCGTGACAAATGACAAATGACAAGTGAAATGTGGCATGTGACGGATGTTATCTGGATGCAGGATAGCACTCAATCGAAAATCGTAAATCGTAAATCGTAAATCGTAAATCGCAATTTCACTCCTTGTTTAAAAGGGCTACCGCATAGGCCGAAATTCCTTCTTCCCGGCCGATGAAGCCAAGTTTTTCGCTTGTTTTTGCTTTGATTGAAAGCTGGTCTGTTCCAATGTTCATCACCTTTGAAAGTGTTTCGATCATGGCCGGGATGTGGGGCCCGATCTTCGGTGACTGAAGAACGATGGTACTGTCAATATTTCCGATGACAAACCCCCTGGAAGCGATCAGCTTCATGGTGTCAGAAAGCAGCACCTTGCTGTCGATGCCCCTGAATTCGGGAGCAGTATCAGGGAACTGCGTTCCAATATCGCGCAGTCCGGCCGCCCCCAGCAAGGCATCGATGATTGCGTGAACCAGTGTATCGGCATCGGAATGGCCGGTCGCACCCTTGTGATGCGGTATCAGTACCCCTCCCAGCCAGAATTCATGGTTAAAGTCCAGTTGATGGGTGTCGAAGCCGAAACCGATGCGAATCATCATGGAAAAAAGGCAAATGGCAAAATGTAAAATGCAAAATGCAACTGCTGATGCACAAAATTAGTTAGTTGGTCCCGCCGGCTTTTTCAGGTTTTTTGTTATTGTCGAAATTAAACAGCAGGGTAAATTGCAGGGTGTTCTGCAACGGGTTGTTCTGCTGGACAGGAATCAGGTAAGAGAAATCGAGGCCGAATACGTTGTATCGCAAGCCGGCTCCAAGTGAAAAAAACTGTCGACCACCCTTGTACTTTGATTCAAAGAAATAACCGGCACGGATCGAAAACAGCTTGTTGTACCAATATTCGGCTGCAACGGCAATATTGATCTCCTGCATCTCCTCCTTGAACCCGTAAGGTGCATCATAAAATGACTGGATCATCCCTTTTACCGGAGAGACATCAGGATCCATGCCTTTTTCAATCACAAGTTTGCCATCAGGCCCTGAATAGGTATTGCCACTGGAATCTTTTGCATAGACTGGAGGTGTTGGAACCAGCAATTTAGTCAGGTCGAGTGAAACCGAAATCCTGTTATAGTCATCGATATCCATGGTAAAGGAGGGGCCAAGGCGCAAGGTGGTCGGAATAAAATCACGCTTGATGGAACTACTGCTGTAGGACATCTTTGAGCCGATGTTGCTGATATTTACGCCAAAATCAAAAAACGAACTGGTAAGTCCCTTTATTTCCATTTCATGGTGATAATATACAGCAATATCAGCAGCAATGGATGTGCCAGGTCGCGCCTGAACGCCATTAGCATCTCCACCCGGAACAAGATTGGAATATATAAACCTTCCAGCCACAGCACCGGAAAATTCGCGGGAAAACTTCCGGGCGTATGTGGCGTCAATCGCAAATTCATTTGGTTTAACTGTAATAGTGTTATCGCCGAAGTCATTTGTAAATTGAACCTCCCCAAGGGAAAAAAATCTGAGCGACATGGCAATGGCCTGTTTGTCCCCGAATTTCCCGAACCCGACGACCGAAGCCAGTCCGATATCGTTTACCAGGTTCCTAAGCCAGGGTACATAACCGATTCCAAAACCAAAGGATTTATCAATAAAAGCATATTTCGCAGGATTCCAAAACATTGAATAGGCATCGGGCGAGGTGGCAGCGCCAACATCTCCCATGCCACCGGAACGCGCATCCGGTGAAATAGTTAAAAATGGTACGGCGGTGGAAATTACCCGGCTACCGTCTGCTGGTTCTGTACTCTGCCCAAAAGTCCTGGTCATCGCCACCACAAACAATAAAAGAAATGATAATCTGATCTTCATCTGTTGAATTCTAAAATAAGTAATTGATTGAATATAAAAAGGACGCAAAAATAACGCTTTTAATTTTCAGATATTGCTTCACTTTTAAAATAGAGCTTTTTTCCACGGGGGGATGGGGTATCACCTTGTAATCATTAGTTTCTGTGAAGTTTGGGTGTATGCTCCACTTTTTGATTTAAAAATAATTTTATAAGGATAGATACCGTTGGGTAGGATTCTGCCATTTGAATCACATCCATCCCATGAAATTTGCATAGAAGCGGCCAAAGGTTCCGGGTAACTGTGAGCCAGGGTATAAACCTGGTTTCCTTTCAGGTTGTATATGTTGATCTGTACATCGAGTCCGCCGCCATCAGACTGTTGCGGCTGAAAAATAAATTTTGTCTGATCAACCAGCGGATTGGGTGCATTAAAGACATTTTTCACAGTCAGGGTGGCATGATCGGGAACGTAGAAACTAATCTCTTTCACTGAAGAATTATCAAACATATCCCACGCCTTTAAACTTAAGATATGCTTCCCGGCAGCAAGGCCGTTGAGCGGATAGGCAACAGTACCGCGGGTATAGGAGTTGAAGTTGGCAGAATAATAGTCATTCAACACCATCGCGTTGGCCCGGTCGTTGTCCAAAACTGCCTCAATCTCGTGACCAATGCCCAATCCAAGGCTGTTGATCCCGTTGGTATCAGAAAGATCAACCAGGAGTATGGCTGCATTGCCGGTTTCTCCGCCATCCACAAAAGCTCTGTCATCCATAAAGAGTGAGATATCCGGCCCCGGGTTTACAGGGTTGATGCTTTCATCGCGCCCCCCGATAACAATCTGATCGGAATAGCCGGATGCTGCGGTATTTTCATTCCAGGCAAAATAACTGAGCTTCCCTGCTCCAAACTGAAGTGCGATGTTCCGGGGAAGAACGAATGTGAACTGGAATGCCCCTGATTTCACCGGAACATCACCTTTAAACAGCAAACTGTTCTGCAAAACAAAGTTGGCCGGGTAGGATTCGCCATTGTCGGGGCGATTACCCAGCGTGGTATAAGTTGCAGGTTTATCGTACACCTTGCAGTTCACAATGCCTTCGAAACCGCTCACTTTTTGCCCGCTACCATCTTCAATTTGTCCTTTTACCGTTACGGTTGACATTCCTTTGACCGTATCGGGCAGGTTAGCAGGTTTTTCATTGATCGCCGTGGTTTTCACTTCGTAACCTGAAAAGGCAATGTTCTGGGCCGGATCGCCCAGCAGTGCAAAATTACGCAGGGCCGGGTTGTTGCCGTTGTCATTTTTCGATAACCGGATCAGGTCGCCCATCCTGATATATTTGCCTTCGGCATCTTTATCCATCAAGTGGTTAAAAAAGCTTGTGTTTAAAAGGATATTCGATCCTGCGAAGGCAAGCCGGGTGGTAGAGTAAAGTGCAATGGCACCCCCATTTGGCTGAAGGATGAGCATTTCACCTGCGGTAAACCGTTCCGGGTTGTCAAACCTGCTGAATTCGCAGGTTGCAGTGATAAAAACGGGGAGTTTGTCTTTGTTTTGCCATGCCAGGATGTCGGTGGTTGTCAGAACCTGTTCGTAACTCCACCCTGTTTCACCTCCATGCCCGGTGTAATTGACAATGAGCGAACCTTTGTTAACAGCATCGTTGAGTGCCCGGTTGGCATCGGGAAAACGGTCGCCCCCGGTAACATGGATGAGCTTATAGGCATCAAAATATATTTTATTTACATTGAACACCGGGTATTTGGATTTAACAATCGCACACAATCCCTCTGCCTGGGTAAAATGGAGATTCTGGTTTTCATCATCTGCAACAAATGTGAATATGTTCCGCCAGTCAGACATCACCGGGTATGCAGTTGAGGTATAGTGAATAATTTTATCGACCAGGCTTTGCGCCTGAATTGTGGTCGAAACAGGAAACCTGCCAATTCCGATATCAATCGCCCCGTTTGCCTCCTGGCCGGAGTTGTCGGCCATGATGCCGAAGTAATCGTCGGTAACATATGATTTTGTGCCATCCAGCGATTCAACCGACTGGAAAGTGGGTATGAGGTTGTTATTACCTGTAATGCGGTTTTTGGGGTCATATGACCCATCGCCGATCAGCAACAGGTACTTCGGGCGGCTGTCGGCCGTTCCGCGGTCATAAAGCATTTTCATGTAATCGCGTATGGCAGTCGGATCAGTTTGTCCGCATGAAAACTCATTGTAAACCTGGGTTGACAGCACGACCTGGACAGAAATTCCGTTATGCTGGCGATGAAATTCGCTCAGCTGTTCAGCCTGGGTCAAAAACACCGGGTTCGTAACGATGACAAGCGAAGTGGGCTCATTCGCATGCAGGTTCTGGTTCTGAATCGTGCCGGAACAGACCACCGGGTAGTAAAACGAACCATCAAAGGCGATGAATTCACGCAGCGTGTCGGTTGTCCTTTTGAATTTCATTGTACCATCAACCAGGGTAGCTGGTACAGTCCTGATCCTTGAAGGATTGGAAACATCCCATACCTGTACAGACGGGTTTGCTTCTTTCATCGTGAATTCAGTGATCTTACCGTCGCCGATTGCATTGATATCCCTGAACGACATCTGGGGGGCAAGCCACACCAGGTTTCTCCGGCAGCTCAATTCAAGGTAGTTAAGCCATCCTTTTGAGTTGGATTCTGGCATGGCATAGGAGAGCGTGATGGTTTGATCGGGCGAATGACCCGGGAGAGCGGAAAATTTATATTTCGACCATCCTGCACGGGTAATTTCAGTTGGATTGGTAGAATCAATCCTGAGGGAATCGATCTTTTTGCCCGATTGCATCAGGTAAAAATAACTTGGAACCGGGGCGTTGGCGGCAACATACCATTTAACCTTGACCGATGTCAGTGTATCGATATTTGGAATATAAAACGGGAAGTCACGCTCGCTTTGCTGGTTGTTAAAAGTTTCCCCGTACCACTCCCTCCCCGACTTGATGAGGTTCTGCTGGTCGAGGTCATGCAACAGGTAATAATCGTATGTAAAAGAACTATAGTTTGGCGCTGAGGGATTGACCGGCATCGGTAAAACACGTTGACCGTACCCCTGGCCGACATTCAGGAAATAGTATGTCGAATCGGAATAGAGGTTCCGCTGGTGCGTATAAAAACGGCTCAACCTGTCGTAACTCCATTTATCGGCACTTTCGCCATAGAACAGGATATAATCGGTCGCATCAAAATGGCCATCTCCTCCATCGACAACCTGGATGGAAACTTCGCGGAGGTCATCGACCCTGGGCGCTGAATTGACTTCAGACAACATGCCGGATCCATTTCCAAACAGGCGGATTTTGGCGATATCAACTTTGGAAAGGTCAATCCCCAGTGACCTCAGGTCCTGATAGGTAATCTGGTGAATTCCGGTATGGGTGACCACCAGTTTGTACCATTTGCCTTTGGCCAATACAGACGAATCCGCATGGGGTATCGCTCCTGAAACGATCAGCGGCAGCAAAATCACAATGGATATGAATACTTTTTTCAGCAGCATCGAAAACATGATTTGCAAAGATACATATTTAACGGATAACCACCAATTTCGAGGTCTCCTGCTTCGTTGTGCCATCGGGGATCTTCAATTGAACCTGGTAAACATATAACCCTGAGCTGATTTTACTCCCATTATCCTGGTTTCCATCCCATTGAATGGAAGCAGCCCGAAAGCCCTGCGAATAAATTGTTTGCCGGATTGTTTTCACCGGGCATCCGGTTAAGGTGAACACCCGTATTTCAACGTCAAGGGGCTGATCTACCTGGTTTGTTTCCCATGAAAAAGTAGTGTGATCCCTCATGGGGTTTGGATAGGCCAAAAGATGCTGCAGCGCAAATTCTGCTGATGAGACCACGATAAAATCGATGGTGGCATCGGTTGAATTGTTGTGAACATCCCAAACCTTCACCGTTATCTGATGCGGGCCATCGCTGAGTGAACTGAGCGGATAGCTGATCTCCCCGCTTTTAAAGGTGTTGATGTCAGAAACATAGTAATCATTGAGAATCATGGGGTTTGTACTCACATTGTCAAGCACTGCGGTGATGTCATGACCAATGCCATTTCCAACGGTGTTGACACCTGATGTATCGCTCACATCCGCCAGGAGAACAGGATTCTGGTTGGTGATACCCCCTGAACGAAACTGGTGGTTATTCATGTAGAGGGCAATTGCCGGTCCCTGGTCATCCGGGAGGGCCTGGTTGTTGTAGCCACCCACCTGGATATCAAAATCATAACCACTGGCGTCGGTTTCTCCACTCCGGGCATAATAGCTTATCTTGCCTGTGCCATATTTAATGGCAATATCTTTTGGAACAATGAAGGAAAAAGAAAATGAGCCGTTGACAACATTGACTTTCCCTTTATAAACAGGGTTTTTGCGCAGAAAAAACTGTACAGGAGGGGCAGTTCCCTGGTTGGCTTTGGTCCATATTTCAGAAGATTTATCAAAAACAGTGGGGAAAACGGTCCCTGAAAAACCAATGGCTTTGTGTCCCGATAAATCTCTCACCTCGCCTGTGATGGTCACTTCTGCAAGCGCTTTGAGCGTATCCGGCACACCGGTTGGAGGGTGCCCGTTGATCGAAGTTGTAACCACATTCAGGTCGGGGTAGGACATCTGCATCGCCGGGTCGCCAAGCAACACGAATGCGTGGATGTTGGGAGAACTCCCCATACCCGTTTTGGCGGCGACGAGCAGATCGCCCAGTTTCATGTAACTGCCTGATGTTTTTTCAAATACGCTGTTATAGAAGTTAACCAGCAGCGACTGGTTGGTGCCGGCGAAGGTAAGACGGGTGGTTGTAAAGAGAGCGACTCCGCCTCCTTTTGCATTGAGAAAAACCCACTCTCCAGCCGATACACGCCCGGGATCATCGAAGCGACTGAATTCACATGTTGCAGTGACAAATACAGGCATGTTGTCGTAGTTATGCCAGCCCTGGATATCTGCCACCTCCAGTATGCGCTCATGTGCCCAGCCGACTTCACCTCCATGACCAATGTAATTCATGATCAGCGACCCCTTCTCAACACGTTTGGTAATCGCCTGATTCACCTCAGGATAAAGAGCACCTCCGGGGGTCGAAACAATCGTATAGGCATCCGAATAGATCTTATCAACATTGTAACTCTTGTAAGTTTCTTCGACTTGATTTGCAATGGCTTCGGTACTTTCGATAAACAAATTTCCCTCATCGATATTCCGGTCG
>CAIKNA010000192.1 GCA_903828645.1 uncultured Bacteroidales bacterium | reverse complement strand
TTGGGTGCATATTGCCAAATTTTATCGGTGGTTACATTTTCAGCAGAATGGCTGGTGGAATTCTATCGAAGGAAACTTGCTCAGGTAATTTTCGTGGAAAATCTTGAACTAAAAATCAGTTGATATAATCAGCAGACCCTATTTAACAGTTATTTAATGATTCTTTAATTCGCATGAATAATGGGAGTTTTAGCTTTGCAGAATGGAGAACAACGACATCACCATCCTGTTGGTTGACGATGAACCTGATATTCTTGAATTCCTGAGATATAACCTGGAAAAGGAGGGATACAGGGTGCTGACTGCCAAAAATGGTCAGAAAGCATTGAGACTTGCAGTACAGTATAAGCCCAAACTGGTTATTCTCGATGTGATGATGCCGGTGATGGACGGGATGGAGGCCTGTGCCGAAATCAGGAAAATACCTGATCTGGCCGGTACGATGATCGCTTTCCTGACGGCACGTGGAGAAGATTACTCACAGATTGCCGGGTTTGAGGCCGGAGCAGATGATTACATTACCAAACCCATCAAACCTAAATTATTTGTCAGCCGCATTCAGGCTTTGCTGCGAAGGCACAAAGAGTTGCCGGAAGAGAGCAACATTATCAAACTCAAAGGATTTACCATTGATAAAGAGCGGTACGTTGTGGTCAAAGATGAACAGGAGTTCAACCTGGCACGCAAGGAGTTTGAACTGCTTCAATTTCTTGTATCACGTCCGGACAAGGTGGTAACGCGCGACGAAATTTTTGCCAATGTATGGGGAGAGGATGTGATCGTTGGTGACCGGACGATTGATGTCCATATCCGCCGGATCCGTGAAAAGCTTGGAATCGAAAGCATCAGGACGATCAAAGGTGTTGGATATAAATTCGACGAAGGATGATGTTTGCAGCCGGCATCTTCCGATAACCTGAGCTTGCTTTTACAAATCAGCTATTTCTTTTTCGTCTTTTTTTCGTTTTTCCCTTTCACCTCTTTGTTCTCAACTTTTTTCTTTTTTACCACCTTTTCAGCCTCCTGAACCTCAGTCTTTTCCTCCTTCAATGTTTCGGCTTTTTTACGGCTTGGGAAAAACAAGAAAAAGATCAGTTTATACTCTTTTTCAAGCAGCGCAATATCCTCCTGCACGACTGGCTGAAATTTCCCCTCAATTTCCAGGTAGAAAGAGCCATTGTCGCCATCCCGGAAAATGACCAGCGTCTTTTTTTTATTGACCCCTTTAATGAGGTTTTTCACATCCTGCAGATCTCCGAGAATATGTACTTCGGGGAGAGCTTGTTTCTGTTTCTTGGTTGGTTTCATGTTTGATTTTTTTCCAAAGGTAACTGATTTCGATGTATTCAACACGTTCTCACTGTGTTTTGCCAACAGATATAACCACGTCTCCTGTTTTCTGCCCGGTTTCAGCATACCTGGTCGTTTCAAGGAACTAATCGGGCCAATGCTGTACTCATAAACCGCTACACTGGCACAGGTTAGGGGAAGGTCAGAGAAAGGTTAGAGAAAGGTCAGAGAAAGCCACATGAAAATCAGCGAAATCAATTTTGTTTTATCCGGGCGGAAAAAATCAAAACAATATTAAAGAGCAGGAGAAATCTTACAGCAAATATAATATAATAATTCCAAATAATTGAGAATGTTGCCAAATATTAATTTAATGTTAAATATACATATAATAACCGGGACGAATATCGCATCTTCCTTACGGAATCAAGGCGTTTGGGATATTAATGCCTGAAATCAGAAACAAAAAAAATAATAATTTGTTAACAAGGAGTTAATTTTCAGTTAACACACCCCGGAGTTCTGCTGGCTACTTTTGCACCAAACGATTCCAATGAAGTATCCTGTCTTGTTTTTCTTTATTTTACTTATTGATCTTGCGGTGGTTACCGTGTTTGGCCAGGGTTCCATCCAGGGCAGGATTCTCGACGGTAAAACAAAAGAAAGTATTGTCGGCGCCAGTGTGTTTATCAAAGGTACAACAGTTGGAACATCCACCGATATTGAGGGCAACTACCTTATTAAAAATGTAAAACCGGGCACCTGTGATATCGTTGTCTCCTTTATCTCTTATAAAACCGACACCATTAAAGGTGTAAAAGTGCAAAAGGAAAAAGTCACAAAACTCGACCACGAGATCACGGAAACCACCACCCAGCTTTCGGAAGTTTCGGTTACGGCGCGGAAAAAGACCGATACGGAAATTTCGGTTATCAATTCCAGCAAGCAAAGCAACCTGATCATTGTTGGTGTTTCCTCTCAACAGATCGCAAAATCACTGGATAAAGATGCTTCCGAGGTTATCAGGCGGTTACCGGGCGTGACCATCATGGGGGGGCGTTTTGTGGTGGTGCGTGGCCTCATCGAGCGATACAACACCGTTTGGCTCAACAATGCCTCAACGCCGAGCAGTGAAACTGACCAGCGCGCCTTCTCATTCGATATCCTGCCAAGCAACATCATCAACAACATTGTAATCTATAAAACACCGGCACCGGAAATTCCGGCAGACTTTGCAGGGGCGTTTATCCAGATCACGACGAAAAATATTCCGGAGAAAAACAGCCTGACTTTTGGATATACAGTTGGATACAACGATGGCTCCTCCCTGAGGGGATTCCAGAAATACAAGGGAAGTTCGACCGACTGGCTCGGGTTTGATGACGGAACACGAAAATTGCCCGGTATCGTCCCCTCGACCAATTCGGTTTTGCAAATCCAGGATTACAACACCGGTTCCCCTGAGCAACAGGCAATCCGCAAGCAGCAAATGCTGGATATTTCACATTCTTTCAGTACGACTTCATCCAGCCGGAATGTTACCGCACCACCCGACAATAAATTCAATATTGATTTTAGCCGGATCATCAAGGCCGGGAAGATGAAAATAGGTACGGTGACTTCACTTAGTTATAAAATAGCGCATACTACCGACGATATCCAGAGATCAAAAGTTGAATCCTACGGAACCACTACTTCAGGAGTGACCTATTCAAAATTGTATAACGATCAGGAATATGACGAAGCGGTTTATATCGGAGCGATATCAAACTGGTCGCTGCTGACCGGGAAAAATGTGTTTGAATTCAACAATCTCATCAACCAGACGGGCATATCCTCAACCATCATCCGCAACGGGATCGATCATTACCGCGACGACAACATGGTGTATAAAACCATGCTCGGTTATTCCAGCCGTACGATCTACTCAGGTTCACTGAGTGGAAACCATCAGATCGGCGAGGAAAACACGCTGGGCTGGACCCTTGGATATTCATATGCAAACCAGAGCGAGCCCGACAACAGGCTGATCAACTATTATGCGCCTAAAAAGACCGGAACAGACTATTACCCATACCAGCTTGAGTATACTGCAACAGCCAATGCTGATGCGAATGCCCGGCTTTTTTCTGATGTCAGGGAAAATAATTACAACGGTAACATCAATTACCAGCATACCTTCACCTTTGGAAATTTCAGGCCCGACATCAAAGCAGGTGTCTTTTGCGAGGATAAAAACCGGAATTTCTACATCCGGCCTTTCGGAATTATCTGGGCGAAAACCGGTGTAACCAACCAGGAGATCCTTCATCAGCCAATAGACAGCGTATATCAGACCGGGAATTTCAATTTTCAGGATGGAGTTGTTTACCGGGAAGTGTATGATCCAAGTTACCAGTATAAAGTCAGCAATACCCTTTATGCGGCATATCTGGCCGTAAAGATTCCCGTGGCAAAATTTCTCACAATTTATGGCGGTCTGCGAGTTGAAAGTGATCACATGATCCTGTCGGGGCCAGACCAGAACCGTGAGTTCGCCACACAGACCAAAAGGGATACCACCAACCTCTTCCCTTCGGTTAACATGACTGTCAACATCAATGAAAACAACCTGTTCAGACTTGCTTACGGACGAACCATCAACCGGCCTGAATTCAGGGAAGTAGCCCCATTCGCATTTTACAACTTTAAGGAGAATGTCACCATATATGGAAACCCAGATATCAAGTCATGCTACATCAACAATTTCGACCTTCGCTATGAATGGTATCCGGGACAGGGTGAAATGGTCACTTTTGGAGGATTCTATAAGTATTTCGACAGTCCTATCGAAGCTACCTGGATTCCTGCGTCGGGCGGAGAATGGGATTTGCATTATCTGAATGCGATTAAAGCAAACAACATCGGGGTGGAAATAGATGTCAGGAAAAGTTTTCAGAAATGGGGAGCTAAACACAATTTCCTGCGCAACTTCCGGAATTTTTCCCTGGTTCTGAATGCTGCCTACATCAAGTCGAGTGTGGTCACAGATCCCAAATACCTGTTTGTCCTCGATCACGACCGCCCCATGTTCGGACAGTCACCCTATATCGTAAATGCAGGTCTCTATTTCCAGACAGCCAAAAATGATTTTTCGACCAGCCTCCAGTATAATGTTTTTGGAAAACGGATCATAGGAGTCGGTACACCCGATATTCCCAATTCCTATGAAATGCCACGCAACATTCTTGACTTTACGATGCAAAAGAGGTTCGGGAAAAATTTTACAATCAAATTTGGAGTGAAAGACATCCTGAATCAACAGGTTACGATCGAACAGATCATGAAACAGGAAAATCTCCCGGATGTTACCATTCACGTGAAGTCATACACGCCCGGCCGCACTTACTCGCTTGGAATGTCTTACGCCATATAAATTCAATAAACATGTCATCAGATAAAATGAAAAAAGCATTGACAATTATTCTTCTACTGGTAATGTATCTTGCCTCTCAAGGGCAAACACTTACTGTTTCATTACCTACAGTCACTGCCACTCCCGGGCAATTTGTCTATATCCCGGTCAAACTCACCGGAGCGAGCAGTGCCGGGGTTCCTGTCAGTGGCGCAAATATCCAGATCAGTTACGATACGGCAGTCTTGAAATATGACACCCTTGCCAATTTTTATTCAGGTACCCCTCAAAACCAGTGGTTTTTTTCAGGGCACGATGGACTGGTATCGGCAAACTGGCTGGAACCAAGTTTGGGCACAGTTGCAATTCCCAACAATACCACCTTGTACGAGATCAAATTCACTTATAAGGGAGGCAATTCACCACTCATCTTCCTGGTGAATGAGTTTACCAATGCAGCCTACGACCTTATCCCGACAACGGTGGTTAACGGTGCCGTTAATGCACCCCTTGTATTCCACCAGGTAACATTCAGGGTGGACATGTCGAGGGAGAACATCACCTCCAACGGGGTACATCTCGCAGGAAGTTTCAATGCATGGAATTACAGCCAGACGCCGATGACACTTACATCAAACAGCATTTACGAAGTTACCATGAGTTTGCAGGAAAATGTTGCCTGCCAGTATCGTTTTGTGAACGGCAATACAGCTTCCGGTCTTGAAACAGTTCCCGTTTCCTGCGGTGTGCTGAACGGAACAGGCCAGTATGACCGGCAAATTACCGTTCCGCATCATGATACCGCCTTTTCCGTGGTATGTTTCAGCATGTGCAGCCATTGCCCGGCGAGTGTTTCGGTGACCTTCAGGGTGGATATGCAAAATGAGACTGTTTCTCCCGATGGGGTGCACGTAGCGGGAACTTTCAATAGCTGGAACTACGCCCAGACACTTCTTACAACGGGTGGAGGAACAATTTACCAGACCTCCATGATCATGGATGAAGGAACCTACCTGGAATTCCGGTATGCCAACGGACTTACCCCCCAGCAGGCAGAAACGGTCCCTTCTGCCTGTTCGCTGAACGGAAACAGGTACTTCACAGTACCGGCCCACGATACCGTGATGACATCTTACTGCTTTGGAAGCTGTACCGCGTGCGGCACGGTTGCGCATTATTCGCATGTCACCTTCAGGGTGGATATGCATTCGCAGGCCATCTCGCCCAATGGAGTGCATATAGCCGGTACATTCCAGAGCTGGAATCCTGCCACGACCTCCATGATCAACACAACCGGCAGCATTTATTCCTATTCCGACAGTCTGCTTACAGGTACTTCGGTACAATATAAATTCATCAACGGGAATTCCGCCGCCGGTTATGAAACAGTTCCCCTGCCTTGTGCTTCGAATGGAAACAGGACCCTGCTTGTGCCGGTCAATGATACCGTGCTGAAAATGGTCTGTTTTTCAGAATGCGATACCTGCGTCTTAACCGGATCGGCGGAGCATCTGCAAAGTGATCCTTCACTTGGGCAGAATTTTCCGAATCCATCTGCCGGACTTACAAATATCAGTTTCAGAACAGGCGGGTATGGATTTCTGAAACTCTCTTTATATAACCCGATGGGACAACTGGTTTCTGTATTGTTCAGCGGGCCATGCAGCCAGGGTTCTTTCACCCTGCCAATCAGAACCAACACCCTGCCTGCCGGAATTTACTGCTACCAGATGAGTTTTACAGGAAATACCGGAACCTTTATTCAAAGTAAAAAAATGATCGTTCAATCAGCCCCGTGATTCAGATAAATATTTTATTAAACCAATTATTTCAAACCTAAAAACCTTAATGATTATGAAAAGAACATTTATGATGCTTGCCCTGCTTATTTGTGCAGTTGTTGCGGGTTTTTCACAGATCACCGACCCGTTTTTCGAACATGTTACTTATGTAGGAGCTTTTGGCAAAACAGACTGGACCCAGGGATGGGCCAACTGGAACCCTGTAACAACGATCTACCCGGCAACTACGGTTACGGTTGGTAACGGTTCGACTGCACCATCCGTCGGGAGTAACAATGAAATTACAGCAAATACACACTGGTCATCGAGTAATTCTCCGGTCATCGGGAGTGCTTCGTTTACCAACCCGAACCTGGCAGATCCCTTTTTTGAGCCGGTCAACTTCGTGGGTGCTTTTGGAACCTATGACTGGACACAGGGATGGTCAAACTTTGATCCCCAGAATACAGTTTATCCCCCAATTAATATTACCGTCAATGGCGGACATATTTCCACCAATACAACCTGGACATCGGGCAATGTTTACCTGCTAAACGGCTGGGTTTATGTTGATGCCGGAGTGACCCTTACCATTCAACCCGGAACTGTTATCCGTGGTGACAAAACCAACAAGGGCGCCCTTATCATTGATCGTGGCGGCAAACTTATTGCCCAGGGAACCGCAGCTCAGCCTATTGTTATGACATCAAACCAGGCAGCCGGTTCACGCGACCGTGGCGACTGGGGCGGATTGATCCTTTGCGGATATTCGACTATCAACCAGGTAGGCGGAACAGCAGTTATTGAAGGAGGTGTCGGTTCAATCTACGGAGGTGGTACGACTCCCAACAATGCTGATAATTCAGGCATCCTCAAATACCTGCGCGTAGAATTTGCCGGTTATCCATTTGCCCCCGACAATGAGATCAACGGGATCACCTTTGGCGGTGTAGGGAATGGAACAACCGTGGATTATTGCCAGGTTTCATATAGCAACGACGATTCTTTCGAATGGTTTGGCGGTACAGTGAATTGCAAACACCTTATTGCTTTTCGCGGACTTGATGATGAATTTGACACAGACAATGGTTTCGGTGGAAAACTTCAGTTCCTTGTTTCCCTCAGAGATCCGAATGTTGCCGATATTTCAGGCTCAAACGGTTTCGAATCTGATAATGATGCCAATGGAAGTTCAAACCTGCCTCTTACCCATTGCATTTTTTGCAACGTAAGTATTTTTGGCCCGCTGGTTACACCTGCAACTCCAATCAATGTTAATTTCAAACGTGCCATGCACATCCGCAGGAATTCAACCCTTTGTGTTTACAACTCGGTTTTTGCCGGCTGGCCGGTAGGTCTTTATATTGATGGAAACAATACGCAGGCAAATGCCATGAATAATGTATTGCAGGTTGAAAATTGCATCATGACAGGGATGGCCTCAAACTTTGCCGTTCCCTCAGGACAGACCTGGAGCGCCGCCGACGAACAGAACTGGTACATGGCTCCAAGCCGTCACAACAGTGTCCTGCCAAACAATACTGATCTCGGACTGGTTGATCCCTTCAACCTTGCAGGCCCGAACTTCACACCGGCAAAAACGGTTTATAAACTCAATGGCTGGCTTTTCGTAAGAAACGGAGCCACGCTGACCATTGACCCGGGTACTATTATCCGTGGCGATAAAACAAACAAGAGTGCGCTGATTATCGAGCAGGGTGCAAAACTGATGGCAAACGGAACCTTGACCGAACCCATCGTGTTTACGTCAAATGAAAATGCCGGAGCCCGCGACCGTGGCGACTGGGGTGGCGTGATCCTTTGCGGTCTTGCTACGGTTAACCTTCCCGGGGGCACCGGTGTTATCGAAGGTGGCGTGGGTTCCCCGTTTGGTGGTGGAGCTACTCCCAACGATGCCGACAATTCAGGATCTCTCAAATATGTACGCATCGAATTCGCAGGTTATGCGTTCCAGCCAAACAACGAAATCAACGGATTGACCCATGGTGGTGTCGGTAACGGTACCGTTGAAGACTATATACAGGTTTCATACAGCAATGATGATTCTTATGAGTGGTTTGGTGGCACGAACAATGGCAAGCACCTGATTGCCTTCAGAGGCCTTGACGACGAATTTGATACCGACAACGGCTGGAGCGGAAAATACCAGTTCTGCGTTGGTCTGAGAGACCCCAACGTAGCGGATATCTCCGGCTCAAACGGATGGGAATCTGACAACGATGCTAACGGAGACGGTAATACCCCGATCACCTCGGGAGTTTTCAGCAATACGACCATTGTAGGTCCGATGATTAATCATACCACAACCGTTAATTCAAACTTCAAACGTGCCATGCACATCCGCCGGAATTCCCAGTTTAAAACGCACAACTGTATTTTCATGGGATGGCCGGTTGGTCTTTATATTGATGGAAACAACACACAGGCAAATGCCACTGCAAACACGCTCCAGGTTGAAAATAGCTTCATGTCGGGCATGGGAATGAATTTTGACGTTCCTGCAGGACAAACATGGAGTGCGGCCGACGATTCGGTTTGGTTCATGGATCCTTCCCGTCATAACCAGAAATTTTACCTGAACACAGATATTCAGCTTGTTGATCCTTTTAACCTGAACAGTCCGAACTTCCTTCCTATGCCTACTTCACCTGTATGGGGCGCTTCACGCTGGTCAAGAACCGTTTCAGGACTTGTAACCTATGATAACACAGCCAATACCCCGATGAATGGCACGACGATCACATTGAAAACACAGAGCGGTGCTGTTGTTGAAACTGCAACGGCAAACGCAAGTGGAAATTTCTCAATTTTCGCGATCGACGGAGTTTATGTATTGGATGCATCCAGCCCGAAAGCATGGGGCGGACTCGGTATTCAGGACGTTATCAACACCCGTAAAAAGATCTCCAACCTGATCACCTTCACGCCGCTTCAGAATAAAGCTGCCGATGTTAACCAGACCAACACGGTGAACGTTCAGGATCCGATTGTCATGCGTCAGAAACTTGCAAACACGCCGAACCTGACAACATGGAAGATCGCAAACTTTGTATTTGAAACCCCGACAGTGACTGTCAATGGTTCAAACGTTGTTCAGAATATCAAATCACTGGCTGGCGGCGATGTCAATAACAGTTTCGTTCCTGCTGCAAAGTAAAAAGGAGACTATGAAGTATTCACTGCGAAGACACCAGGACACAAATATTTAAAAATCAACCACAATTTCCAGGTGTCCTGGTGTCGCGGCAGTGATCGCCAACTTTTACGACAGCATCTAAAAATTTAACGGATAACAAAATGAAGAAAGTACTTATTACATTCCTTTCAATCTTTGCGTTTATTGTTTGTCAGGCGCAGATAACAGTTACAGTGGGAAGCGCACTGTTGCAGAATCCCGGGACAGATGTTCATTTGCCGGTTACGGTAAAAGGCCTTAACGGGCCAGCAGGAGGGATTGGTGTAACAGCCCTTGAATTGCACATCGGCTATACCAATACCAGCCTTGTATATGATACTACTCTTAATTTCAGCACCTTGACGCCGTCTCCTCAATGGTTTTTCGGCGCGAATGGTATCGAATACAGTACAAATTGGCTGGAACCTACTGGCATAAAGTTAAACATTCCGGATAATACTGCGCTTTTTGATGTTGTTTTCCATTACCTTGGGGGTGCCACACAGCTCACATTCGACACAGCCCGCTGTTTGGTGGTAGATTCAGCTTTCAATATCGTTCCGGGAGTACATTATGTCAACGGACAGGTTACCCCGTCACTAGGTTCAGGCGAATCAAGGTGGAACGGAACAGGCCCGTGGAACACGGTTGCCAACTGGAGCAATGGAATACCCGGAGACAGTACAAACAGCATTATAGAGACAGGAGTAGTCACAGTACTTTCAAAAGCCGTATGCAAATCCATCACGATCAACCAGGGTACGATCGTCAATCTTTCGCCTGATTTTTCGCTGACTGCAAATAAGAATTATACCAATAACGGAACATTAAACCTCCAATCGGATACCAGTGGTACCGGCTCACTTATCGTGAGGGGTTCAGTTTCGGGGTCGGGAGTGAATACTTTTAAGCGGTATCTTGATTTCACTTCCGGATTTCCCAACCTGGTCTCATCACCGGTATCCGGCGCGAAAGCGAACATTTTTGGAACCAACTCCGTTGAAAAATACACAGAAAGTTCTGCTTCATGGGCCGTCATTCCCGGAACAGATAATCTCGAAAGCGGACTGGGTTACCGCATCAGCGGGTCGGTCTCTGCAACCTTTTCATTCCAGGGCATGTTCCCTGTCGGCGATGTTACCCTGGGAAACCTCTCATTTTCCGGAACAAGTCAGTCATCATCACGGGGACTGAATCTTCTGGGAAATCCTTATCCTTCGGCCATTCAATGGGAGCAGGGAAATTGGGGCAAGACCAATCTTGATGGAGCAGTATATATCTGGGATGGCTACAAGTATGTGAGCTGGAATGGTTCGATCGGTTCATTGAAAGACGGAATCATACCGGCGATGCAGGGTTTCTTTGTAAAAAGCAATGCTGCAGGAGCTTCGCTTACCATACCTGCAGGCTCCCGTTTGCACAGCACTGAGCCATATTATAAAGATGCAGAGGCAATTTCCGATGTGATCTCGATGCGGCTTGAAAACACCACAGATATTAACCATTATGACGAGACATTTGTGCATATATTCAACGGCTCGACTGCGGGTTATGACGGAAACCAGGATGCATGGAAATTAACCGGCAACAATGCCTATCCGCAGATTTATACTACAGGATCGGATCAGAGCAAGCTTTCGATAAATACACAACCTGAATTTGTTTCAGTACCTGTGGAATACACGGCAAGTACTGCCGGATCGTATAAAATTTCATTCGGAGGCATTGAATCGTTCAATGCAGGACAGCCCCTGTTTTTTGAAGATAAAACTACCCGGACAGTGATCAATCTCAGAAACTCAGGTGAGTATGTGTTTACCTCGGATGGAACGCAGGAAACCGGAAGGTTCGTGCTGCATTTCCAGGAAGTGGGAATTGATGATCATTCAGGAGGAGCAGCGTTTTATGCCTGGAGCAATGGCCATGAGATCACTGTAGCGAACAAGTCGGGAATTTTACATGCCGGCAAGTTTGAGATTTATAACATGACGGGTCAACTGGTATTTTCAACCGGGAACCTGGATCTGCCTGCAACAATTCAGCAGGATCATTTACCCATTGGTTTATACATCATTAAATTAAACACCAGGGAAGGTGTTTATACTCAAAAATTACTGGTCAGACAGGCCGGCAATTGACGTTTTCATAGAAATACGACACCATATCTTAACTTGTAAAGCAAATGTAAAGCCTTCATAGTATTCATAATACGTAATAATCAAAAAATTAACAATATGAAAAAAATTCAACTTTCCTTTATTTTTCTGTTGTTGTCTGTTATCGGATTTGGCGGTTTAATTATAACCACAACAAAGGTAATGGCAACACCGGGCAAAAAGTTTAGTTTACCGGCAGAACGAAACAGTAATGAAAATGCCCTTGCCAGGATCAACAAAACAGCCATGGATGGCGATGTGATGTCAGGACAAGCTTCCCTTACAGGACCGACTTCTGTTTGTGCAACATCCACCAGCAATGTTTACACGACCGATCCGGGCCAGACCAACTATGTTTGGGTTATAACCGGGGGAACTTTCACATCAGGCAATGGCAGTAGCAGTAATGTAGCTATTGTGACGTGGGGAGCCAATGCAGGATCTTTTAGTGTAAAAGTTTCCTACACGGGGGCCACACAAGCAACTTTGCCGGTTACGGTTAATCCGCTGACGAGTGTCTCGATTGCTGCCTCTGCGACAAACGTTGCCCCCGGAACCCCGGTTACTTTCACTGCCACTCCTGCCAATCAGGGACCAGCCATCTCTTTTCAATGGAAAGTAAACAGTGTCGACGTTGGAACAAACAGTTCCACGTATACCTATACTCCCTCGAACGGTGATGCGGTATATTGCCTCCTTGCTTCCAACGGGCCATGTTATAACAACACGTTTACCTCTAATGTTATAACCATGACGGTTACCGTTCCCCCTGTTCTTGTTACCATTTCAACGAAAACGGCCATTCCCGGACAGAAAGTTTATTTCCCGGTAAAACTGAAAGGTGCCAGTGCAACCGGAACACCTATCAGTGCAGCCGGTATCGAGATCGCTTATAATCCTGCAGTTCTGGCCTATGATACCATTCTCAATTTCTATTCAGGAACACCTTCCGCCCAATGGTATTTCTCTGGCAATAACAATACAGTAGCTGCGAACTGGCAGGAACCATCGTTGCTGACAGTGGCGATTCCCGACAGCACAACCCTTTATGAGATCAGATTTACTTACCTCGGAGGAACCGCTTCACTGCCGTTTACAACAAATGATTTTACAGACGCCTCGTATAATCTGATTCCGGCTAATCATCTCGACGGAGCGATCGGTCCTTACACACCCAACCTGTCTGGTCCATCCACTGTTTGTGCCGGATCTGCCGGAAATATTTACTCAACAGGTGTTGGAATGCACAACTATGTATGGACTGTCGCCGGGGGTACGATCACTTCAGGCGGAACCGGCAATGACAATATGGCTACGGTAACCTGGAATACGGCTGGTGCGCAGAGCATCAGCGTTTCCTATGACGGTTCGGTTACAACAAGTTTACCGGTGACGGTGAACCCGGTTCTTCCTGTTTCAGTTACCATCGCATCTTCAGTAAACCCCGTGTGCGCCAACTCACCGGTAACCTTTACCGCAACCCCGGTAAACGGCGGTTCCACACCGGTGTACCTATGGAAAAAGAATGGCAGCAATGTTGGAAGCAACAGTGCCGTTTACAGTTACTCGCCTGCCAATGCCCTGCCGGCTTTTACAGATGTGATTACCTGTACCCTGACCTCAAGCCTTGGATGCATAACGGGATCTCCTGCCATATCAAATACGATTTTGCAGGCTGTTAATCCGCAAACGGCAAGTGTTGCTATCTCGGCGTCAGCCAACCCGGTTATGGCAGGAACGCAAGTTACATTCAGCGCAACGACCGTGAATGGCGGTTCTTCCCCTACTTTCCAGTGGAAGGTAAATGGTTCAGATGCCGGAACCAACAGTGCAACCTTCACCTATGCACCGGCAAATGGTGATGTTATTTTCTGTTTCCTTACCTCCAATGCACCCTGTGTGATCAGCATATACACGTCAAATACGGTTACCATGACGGTGAACTATCCGGTTGGCTCCCTGCTTGTCACGCTGCCGAATAAAGCTGCAATGCCTGGCGATATTCTCTACTACCCTGTCAAGTTAAAAGGAGCAACCAGTGCCGGAACTCCGATCAGTGCTGCAAACCTTCAAATCACCTATGATCCTGCTGTATTGCACTATGACACACTGGTAAATTTCTACCCGGCCATGCCTGCAACCCAGTGGTATTATTCAGGGAATTTCAACACCGTGGCGGCAAACTGGCAGGAACCAGGATTAGGAACCCTTTCAGTTCCCGACAGCACCACGTTGTTTGAGATTAAATTCACCTACCTGGGCGGAACCGGTGCCTTGCCTTTTACGGTTACCGAGTTTACAAATGCGGTCTATGATCTTATCCCGACAAATCATATCAATGGAAGTGTGGCACAACTTGTACCGACAAACAACCCGGTGCAGAATGTGACAGTTCCTTCAGGACATGATACCTGCTTCAGTGCGCTCCAGGTGATAACAGTAGGGGGAACAGGAACACCAGTTACTATTCAGACCGGTGGGTCTGCAACCTTTGTTGCTGGACAGCAGATCACTTTCATACCTGGAACAAGCGTAAATACGGGTGGATACCTCCATGGATATATCACACTCAACGGACAGTATTGTGGTCAGCCACTGAATCCGGTCGTGAATACAAAGACAGGTCAGGAAGAAACTTCAGTTCCTGAGATGGTCAGCAGTCAGTCAATCTTCGCCTACCCGAATCCAACAAACGGAATTTTCACGGTTGAGGTTAAGGGCGACAGCCAGGTGATGATGACTAAAGCGGATATCTATTCAATAAGCGGTATGAAGGTTCAAACCGTAATGCTTGCAAATGAAAGGAAACATGATTTCTCGGTAACCGGATTTGCGCCGGGGATCTATTTTATTCATGTATTTACCAATGAACGGTCTGAGATATTAAAGATCGTGAAATTATAATACCCCCGACTCATTCCGTACCCGATTATCGGGAGCGGAAATGGGGAGGGACAACTTGGCGTTTGGATCGACCGTCCCGGGAAACCGGGACGGTTTTTTGCATTTTGCCGGACACCGATAGTGCCCACAATTCCCTGTTCACTGGCCGCAATTCTCTTTCACCAGGCATTCAGGGCATAAAACAGCCAGTGAAAGTCTGGTGAAAGATGATAAGGTTCCAGGAAAAAGAGAAGCGGGTAAAATGAAAGGGTGGTTGCGTTATTGTAGTGTTTTGACTGCTACAACCAGGTCACCGTTAAAGAGCGAGCAGGGAATTTTCCGAACCCAGTCCGCTTGGGATGAAACCATCGGCTTCGCTGTCGTTTTCCCAAATAGTGCCATCGATCAGGTAACGAAACTGGTAGGTGACGCCCGTTGCCAGGTCCAGGGAAACTGACCATACGCCGGTCTTGGCCAATTTTAAAGGGGTTTCACCAAGTTGCCAGTTGTTGAAATCACCGACAAGCAGGATGGATGATGCTGATTTATACTGATCTCCGGAGAGAGAAAATTTTACTTTACAAACAGATTTTGCTTTTAATAACTTCTTTTCGATGCTCATTGTTAATAGGTTTAATTTATACTAAATCAATGGCAAAATTATAAATATTTTTCCTTACAAATGTGAAATTATTGTTAAATCTGCAGTACGATACAAATAAGTGCAAGAAAATGAGTACAATATAAAGTTATATCCGATATTTGCATATTAATTTTTTGACCCATGAAACCCAAGAAGAATAAAGCTGAAACAAAGAAGAGTGGTGCAAAGCCAATGGCCAGGGCCGGACTGGCCATGAAACACGAGTTTTACCTGGAGGCATCCCTGATCCTGTCGTCGGTGATGGAAAAACAACTTAAAAAGTTGCTCGGCCAGGTTGAAAACCAGCTCCCGGGTTCCGGATTTACGCTGGAGCAATCGATCAAACGGGTCAAGTACCTGCATACCAGTTCAAAATATCCGGATTTAACCGCGCATTTCAATGTGCGGTTAATAGATGAAATCCGCACCTGGAAAAATCAGCGCAACGAGATCCTGAAAGATATCCCGGAAATACATGTTTCACCCGCAAGGCTTGAGCGCCTGGCCGTCGAAGGGATCCGGCTGCTGAAGGAGTGGAAAAAAGCGGGGAAAGCCTTCAGGCACTGAGAGACACTTAGGAAAAATCACGACTTAGTGTGTCTCAGCGTCCTGAGTGCCTCAGTGGTTTAAAAGAAGCAATATGGGATCGACCAGGGGAATATATCGCGTAGAGGGCATGTCCTGTGCTTCCTGTGCCGGGAGCATTCAAACAATGCTTTCGGCACAGGAGGGGATTACGCTGGCAAATGTGAATCTCGCCTCCGAACAGGTAATGGTGGAGTACGATTCATCGGTAATCACGCTCGATCAGATCATAAAGACCGTTGACAGCCTTGGTTTCAAGCTCATCACGCGCGACCTCTCCCTGGAGGAAGAGAATGACATGGCCACCGTCAGGTTAAAAAAACTGAGGATGAACACCATCCTTTCGGCAACCTTTTCCATCCCGGTTGTGCTGATCGCCATGGTGTTCCATCACATACCCTATGGAAACCTGATCATGCTGGCGCTCACCATCCCGGTGCTTGCCTGGTTCGGACGGGAATTTTTCATCATCGCCTGGAAGCGGATGCTTCACCTGGAGGCCAACATGGACACCCTGGTTGCACTTGGCACCGGCAGTGCCTTCCTTTTCAGTGCGTTCAACTCCCTCTATCCTGAATTCCTGGTAAAACGGGGCTTTACGCCGCATGTTTATTTTGAAGCTGCCACTGTCATTGTCACCTTCATCCTGCTGGGCCGTTATTTTGAAGAGAAGGCGAAACGGAAAACATCCGAAGCGATAAAGAAACTGATGGGGCTGGGTGTGAAAACCGCACGGGTCATCCGCAACGGGGAGGAAAAGGAGATGCTGATTTCAAAAATAGTAAAGGGCGACATCCTGCTGATCAGGCCCGGGGAGAAGATCCCTGCTGACGGGCGGGTTGTCGAAGGTTTCAGCGCCATCGATGAGAGCATGATCACCGGCGAATCGATCCCTGTGAACAAGTGGCCGGGCGAACCGGTGATCGGAGCCACCATCAACCAGACCGGCAGCCTGAAAGTCATGGCAGAAAAAGTTGGAAGTGAAACGATGCTTGCCCAGATCATCCGGCTGGTGCAGGAAGCACAGGGAAGCAAGGCCCCCATCCAGCAGCTGGCAGATAAAATCGCCGCGGTGTTTGTACCGGTGGTAATTGGCATCGCCCTGCTGACCTTCATTGCCTGGTCGGTCTGGCAGCCAGTTTCAGGCACACCGTTTGCCTTTATCGCCGCAGTCACCGTGCTGGTCATTGCCTGCCCATGCGCGCTGGGGCTGGCAACTCCCACCGCACTGATGGTCGGACTGGGCAAGGCCGCACAAAACGGCATCCTCGTCAAAGATGCCCAAAGCCTGGAAATGTTTTGCAAAACCACGGCCATCGTGCTGGATAAAACAGGAACGGTCACCATTGGACGACCGCAGGTCACAGATGTGATCTGGGATCCTGAAACAGAAAACCTGGTCTCCGCATCAGGCCTTGATATTCCGGGAGCCGTGGTTGCCATTGAATCGATGTCGGAGCATCCCTTCGCACAGGCACTGGTGAACTTTTTCAGTTCAAAGCAGGTTAAGAAGGAGGGTGACAGTTCCCACAAGGATGCTGGAGAAGGCGTAGTAACAGGCTTTGAAAGCGTTACGGGGAAAGGGGTGATGGCCTGGATTGACGGGGACCAGTACCACATCGGCAGCAGATCGTATATCACCGTGAGCGGATGTACGGTACCGGAAGTGTTCGCACAGGAGGAGACCAGGCTGAAACAGCAGGCACGGTCGGTTGTATGCGTGTCGCGCAACAGCAGTGTGGTTGCTTTGGTCGCCCTGGCCGACACTGTTAAGCCCGGATCAGCAAATGCGGTCGCAAGGCTTCAGAAGATGGGACTTCAGGTCCACCTTCTTTCGGGCGACAGTGTGGCGATTACCGCTCACATCGCGGCGGAAGCCGGGATCGGGTTTTTTAAGGCTGAATCCACCCCCGGCGAAAAATCAGCCTATGTCAGTCGTTTGAAAGAACAGGGGTTTGTGGTTGCCATGGTAGGAGACGGGATCAACGATTCACCCGCATTGGCCATGGCCGACATCGGCATTGCCATGGGAACGGGAACCGATATTGCCATTGAGAGCGCCCAGATCACCCTTATCAAAGGGGATCTGGAGAAGCTGGTGACGGCACTGAAACTCTCGCATGCAACTGTGAAGACCATCCGGCAGAACCTCTTCTGGGCTTTTTTTTACAACATTGTCACTATCCCGGTAGCGGCAGGTGTGCTCTATCCTTTCACCGGATTTATGCTCAACCCGATGCTGGCCGGCGCTGCCATGGCTTTCAGCTCGGTGTCGGTGGTGAGCAACAGTTTGCGCCTGAGATCCCGGCGGCTTGATTAAATAAATGACCGGGACCGGATTTCATTATTTTTCCTATCTTTGGCCGCAATCCCTTTAAGTGCATAATTTTTGCAAACACCGCTCATTCTCTGCGTTTGTTTCAGACAACACCCCTCTATGCAAAAGTGTTTTCTAACCGCAATCCTTTTTTTCAGCCTGATTTCCCTGAAATTATTTGCGCAGCATTCCAGGATGGAAAAGTGTACCAGGGATAGCCTGTTTCGGGCGCAGCCGCATGAGACCCAGATTCAAAAGGCACTTATTTATCTTCAACTGGCTAAGATAATACAGGGTGACTTGCCGGAAAAGTCATTCAGCTATCTTGTCTCGGCCTTCAGGATTTCGATCCTCGAAAAAAACGACAGCCTGAAAGCAACGGTGCGGATGCGGATGGGAGATTACGATGCAAGGAAACGCAAATTCATGCTGGCTCACCAACAGTACCTGGCAGCCTGGAAAATATACCAGTCAGTCGGGGATACAGCAGGAGAGGTGAATGCATTGCTCCGCACCGGAGAGCTGAACCGCACCCTCACAAACTATACAAAGTCGCTGGAGTACCTGCAAAAAGGAGTGTCACTTGTCCTTATGACGAATGCCAAATCAATGAACGGACAACTTTTATTGCAGATGGCACTCACATACCAGGCCATGAATGATACGTTAAAAGCGAAGTTTTTTTTCAACAAGGCGCTTTCCTTGTTCCGTCAGGCTGCTGACAGGAAAAACGAATTCCGTGTGCAGAATCACCTGGGGAGTATTTACCTTAATGAACACAGGTATGATGAAGCACTGAGTTTTTTTAACAAACTGTTGCATGATGCGGATACATCCGACCTTGAGCTGATGGGGATGCTGTACACGCGCCTCGGTCACGCCTATGATCAGAAAAATGATTATCGCTCTTCACTAAAGTATAACCTGAAAGCATTGGAAACCAGGCGGCGCTACCGGGGGAATGTGGCGATCACCAGTTCTCTGATCAATGTTGCCGGGGATTATTACAATCTCGGGAACCCTGATTCGGGAAAAGTTTACATGGTTGCCGGCATGAACCAGGCTATCAGTCATGATTACAAAGATCTCGTTGTAAATGGCTATCGACATCTCTATACCTATTACCTCAACCGGAAAAATTATTCGAGGGCACTGGATTATTATGCCCGTTACAGTTCGGCTTTAGAGGGCTTAAGCTATGAACAAAGCCGCAACAATATTGCAATTCTTGAAGCCATCCAGCGGCTTCAGCGGATTCAGCAATCTGGGAAAAAGATTGCCAGGATCCGTGACATTCAATCTCTGAACGTGAAATATCACGCCTATCAATCATTTATCCTGAAGATATTGGTGTCGCTGGCAGGATTTTCCATGCTTGTTTTTGTTTTTTTGCTTTTATACGTTCACCGGCTCAGGAAAAAAATGCAGAACCTGAATGTCCAACTGTCGGAGGAGATCAAAGAACGCGAAGCCACGGAGGAGCAAACCCGGGAAAGGGAAAATCAATACAGGTTCATTACAGATAATTCAGTTGATTTTATCACACACATTGATTCTGAGGGAAACCGTATCTATGCCTCCCCCGCCTCGTTGAATGTTTATGGGTACGAACCGGAAGAGATACTCAACAAAACACCGCATGACCTTACGCATCCCGATTATTATGAATATACGGATGCAAATTACAAAGAGTTGATTGAAACCCGGTCGTCCCGCCAGTTTATCTACCAGGCACTGAAAAAAGATGGCACTACCTTCTGGGTTGAATCGATCATTACGCCGCTGTTTGATCCCATCAGCGGGGAGTATAGAGGGATTGTCGGGGTAACCCGCGACATTCAGGAGCGTAAAACGAAAGAAGTTGAAATTATGGAAGGAACAAAACAAAAGGAAAATCTCCTGAAGGAGATTCATCACCGGGTAAAAAATAATTTTGCCATACTGGTCAGCCTGATCAACATGCAAATTGCCCAGACAAAGAACCAAGAAGTAGTTCAATCGCTCACCAACCTTCAGCTGCGCATCAGGACCATGGCGCTTGTCCATGAAATGCTCTACCGGTCGAACGATTTTGAGAAGATATCCTTTCCGGGTTATCTCCGGTCGCTGGCCTCGGTCATCGCCGGAACCTATAACCGTCGCGATGTCGCCCTGACCGTAGAAGCAGATGAAGTGGTGATGGATATTGAAGCATCGATCCCCCTCGGACTGATCATCAATGAAATTCTGAGCAATGCTTACAAGCATGCATTCCCCGAGGGGCGGGCCGGAAAAATAGAGATCCATTTTACAATGGATCCCGATCAGGGCCTCAGTACCCTGGTGCTGAAAGACGATGGAATAGGGATGCCACATGGGGGAGATCTTGATCAGTTCAAGACCATGGGACTCCAGGTGGTGCAGATTCTTTGTACCCAGGTTGAGGCAACTCTTCTTGTTGCGAACGACCCGGGCGCAATGTTCACCATTACCTTCAAGTCCTGAGCAAAGCTGGTTTGCATCGCTGAATCAGCATGCTGGTTTTAATTTTCAGTCATCGTTAACAATTATTTAACCTAAAGGTAATCATTTGTTAACATTGGCAAGGCATGGTAGAAATACCTTTGCCGAAAATTAAAACCCATAATCATGAAAAGATTTACAACCATTCTTTTAACCCTCGGGTTGATCCTACCGATGCTGGTTTTACCGGCAGGTACCAAAGCGCAAAACCAGGTTGCCGAACTCCAGAAAGAACAGGATACCCTGAAAGAAAATGTAAGTACCCTGCGGGATAAGATCAGTGGTGTTGAAGAAAGAGTCGCAACCGCCGAAGGCGACCTCGCAAAACTGACAAAAATTAAATTATCGGGTTACATCCAGGCCCAATTCCTTAATTATGAGGCTGCCAATGCTTATCCCGACAATGTTTTCATGCTGCGTCGCGTGAGAATCAAATTTCAGTATGAACCCATTAATGGTGTTGTATTCGTTTTGCAGCCCGATTTTCAGCCAGGCAACATTACGCTCAAAGATGCCTTTGTGCAGTTGAACGACCGTTGGCTGAAGACCTTTTCGCTATGGGCCGGTAAATTCAACAGACCTGACTACGAAGTTGAATATTCATCCAGCAGCCGCGAAGTGCCCGAACGTTCACGCGTTATCCGTGCACTTTACCCCGATGAGCGTGCCACCGGCGCCAAGCTTGAAATTGCCCCCCCCAGCATACCCCTGAAAGTTCAACTGGCCCTGTTCAACGGGAACGACGGCCTTGTGATCAACAATGCGGCCGGGGTCAACATCAACCCGCTCAACAACGATTTTGACAATCACAAAGACTTCATGGGCCGGGTAACCTATGGCTTCAAACTTGGGAACATCGGTGCCCTGACCATCGGCGCGCATGGATATTACGGCAAGATCAAGGCCAATACCCTGGATGTGCTCAATTCCGATTATTCTTACAAAACCACCCTCAGCAATGTGGGGAACCTGATAAAGAAACAATGGGTGGGTTTTGAAGCCCAACTCTATTTTGATCTCCTGGGCGGTCTTGCACTGAAAGGTGAATATCTCTTTGGTGTGAACGGAACTCCCGGATATGCAAGCAAAACGAGTGTTACAGGACCCCAGGTTGTGAGCGGAGCAAAAAATGATACCCTTTGGCTCACTACCACCACGACCGTGGCTACGCTCAACAGCCCGGCGATCGAACGGAATTTCAGCGGTTATTATGTTTACCTGATCAAAAACCTTGGCAAACATCACCAGATCGCAGCCCGCTACGATTATTACAACCCTAACACCAAAGTCTCCTCCGATCTTATCGGCGTGAACAACTGGAATGGCAATGTTGCAGCAAAAACCACCGACGTTTACAGCTATTCAGGAACAAATCCCGTTGTGGCAAAGGATGCCCAGACCAAAACCACCACGACCAATTCGCTTACAAGCGGCCTGGCGGATATCACCTACTCGACAGTCACTCTTGCATATACCTATTTCTTTGACGACAACATCAAGATCATGCTCGGCTATGAGATCCCGATGAATAAAAAGGTCGGAGTAAATGCCAAGGGCGTCGGAAATGTCACATCTTCCTACACGGTAAATGGCATAGCCAGTACATATGATTACAGCAATTCCATCAAGCAAAACACCCTCACACTCCGGTTACAGGTTAAGTTCTAACCCACCCCTTCAGGGGAGGGGAGACCCCACCCTAACCCTCCCCTTCAGGGGAGGGGACTAAGTAAAAAAAAATATGTAGCTTTATAAAAAATTAAATCATGAAAAAATTAAAGATGAAATTCGGAATGACGGCGATTGTGATGATTGCCGTGTTGGGCTTCGCCTTCATGCCTGCCCCCAAAAAAATAACAGTGAAGGGTTCAGACACCATGGTCATCCTGGCCCAGAAATGGGCGGAGGTTTATATGAAATCTCACCCGCAAACAGTTGTCCAGGTTACCGGAGGCGGATCAGGAACGGGTATTTCTGCCCTTATCAATGGTTCCACCGATATCTGCAACTCAAGCCGCCCGATGAAACAGTCGGAAATGGATAAGCTGAAAGACCGTTACGCCTCCATGGGGATCGAAATACCCTGTGCCAAAGACGGGGTCACCATCTTTCTCAATGAGTCAAATCCTGTGAAAGAGTTAACGATCAAGCAGCTAAGCAATATTTTCTCGGGAAAGACACGCAACTGGAAAGAGGTTGGCGGTCCTGACCAGGATATCAAATTGTACGGTCGCGAAAACAGTTCAGGAACCTATGTGTTTTTCAAAGACAACGTGGTGAAGACCGATTATGCCGCCAGTTGCCAGACATTGCCCGGCACTGCTGCCGTGGTGAATGCCGTATCGAAAGACAAATTCGGCATTGGTTATGGCGGGGCTGCCTATGCAGCCGGCGTGAAACACTGTGCCGTGAAGAAGGATGATAAAAGTGTCGCGTATGTTGCCAGTGCAGAAACCATAAAATCGGGCCAGTACCCGATCACCCGTTACCTGTATATGTATCTTTGCAACAGGCCAACCGGTGAGATCAAAGCTTACATCGACTGGATCCTTGGCGCTGAGGGACAAAAGCTTGTCACAGAAATAGGCTATTTCCCTGTAAAGTAGTTTTTGGTTAATTTTGGAAGTGTGCAAACCGGTGGCTGGCGGCATTTGAAAAAATGTTGCCAGTTGCCGTTAAAATATAACAATGGATAATCCTATCGAAAACAGGGGATTTGTATTCACGAAAGAGTCTTTGCGAAAGAAATTCAGGTGGTCTGAGTTTCTTTCGGAAAAGATCATCACAGGGGTGGCCTTTTTATCGATCACCATCATTATTCTGATCTTTTTCTTTGTGTTTAAGGAGTCTCTTCCCATTTTCCAGACCCGGAAGAAGGAGGTTGCAAAGGTTGAACATGTTCAGAAACAGGAGCAGTATGGCGGTGAATCTGACAAAGGGCAAACCAATTCATCGGGGCAGGAGCAGTATGGTGTGACCACAAAAGACACCATGATGATCGAGAACCAGGCCCGGGGTGCTGATACCGTGGTGCACGGATCGGACCAGGCGACTTTTAAAAGCCTTACGGGAAAGCAATGGCTGCCTGTTTCCGACAATCCGCGATATGGATTGATCCCGCTTTTTGTAGGCACGTTGAAAATTACCCTCATCGCCATGTTGTTTGCCGCCCCCATCGCCATCCTGGCAGCCCTGTTTTCGGCTTCGTTCGCCCCCTATTGGATGCGTGAAATCATCAAGCCGGCCATCGAACTCCTGGCGGGATTTCCGTCGGTGGTGATCGGCTTTTTCGCCCTGATGGTGATGGCCTCCTTTTTTCAGAATATTTTCGGCTACGATGGCCGGCTGAATGCCTTTGTGGGAGGGGTGGCCATGGCCATGGCAGCCATCCCGATCATTTTTACCATTACCGAAGATGCCCTTACCGCTGTGCCGCGTACCTATACCGAAGCCAGCCTGGCGCTTGGAGCCACGCGCTGGCAAACGGCTTTGTTTGTCACCCTGCCCGCAGCTACTCCCGGTATTTTCGCCGCGATCCTGCTGGGGGTCGGACGGGTTTTCGGGGAGACCATGATCGCCCTGATGGCTACCGGGAATGCCGCCCTGATCTCCGTCAACCCTTTTGAATCGGTGAGAACCCTTGCAGCCACCATTGGCGCTGAAATGGCAGAGGTCGTGTTTGGCGATACCCATTACAATGTGCTCTTCCTCATAGGCTCCCTGCTCTTTATCTTTAATTTCAGCCTGAACGCCCTGGCTGAATTTTATGTGAAGGGGAAACTGGTGAAACGTTTTCAAGGCAAGCAGTCATGAGCAAACAAAAGAAAATAGCCGGAGGGCTGTTCATCGGGCTGACCGCATTCTCAGCCGTTCTGATCATCGCAGTGATTGTCATCCTGCTTGTGGTGATCATCATTGGAGGCAAAGGAACTTTTTCCTGGGAATTCCTCACCTCTTTTCCCGAAGACGGCATGATGAAAGGGGGCATCTTCCCAGCCATCTACGGCACAGCGCTGCTGGTTTTAATCATGTCGGTCGCTGCCGTCCCCTTCGGAACCATCACCGCCATTTATCTCACCGAATATGCCCATGAGAAATCGATCCTTGCCCAGACCATCCGGTTTGCCGTGCGCACCCTTGCTACCGTGCCCTCCATTATCTTTGGCTTGTTCGGGCTGGGATTTTTTATCAAGTTTGTCGGAGGTGGCATGGACGATGCTTTTCTCGGCGGTCATTTAAAATGGGGGCAGCCCAATATTCTCTGGGCAAGTCTTACGATGTCGTTGCTCACCCTCCCGGTGGTGATCGTTTCTGTTGAAGAGGCTATCCGCACCGTGCCCCGCGAATTGCGCGAAGCAAGCCTTGCCCTGGGAGCCACGAAATGGGAGACGATTAAACGGATCGTCATTCCCGGTTCCCGTTCGGGGATCATGACAGGCACCATTTTAGCCGTAAGCAGGGGCGCAGGAGAGGTTGCACCGATCCTTTTCACCGGGGCGGCCTATTACCTTGCCACGCTTCCAACCTCGCTGAGCGACCAGTTCATGAACCTGGGATATCACATTTACATTATGGCAACCCAGTCGGCCAATGTGGATCAAACCCTTCCCATACAGTTTGCCACCACGATGGTGCTGCTGCTACTCACTTTTACGCTTAACCTGGCAGCAGTCATCATCCGGTCGAGGCTGCGGAGAAAAGCGAAATGATCAACGAAGAAACCTGAAGAATGAAAGAAGCAAAGATAAAAACGAGGGATTTAAGCCTGTTTTACGGTGCCAAGATGGCACTGAATTCCATCACCATGGATATCCCGGAGAAGGAGGTTACCGCCTTCATAGGTCCTTCGGGATGCGGAAAATCGACCTTCCTGCGTACCCTGAACCGCATGAACGACCTGATCCCGGGGGTGAGGATCACCGGCGAAGTGCTGGTCGACTCGCTCAATATTTACGACAAGCAGATCGATGTGGTCAACCTTCGGAAAAAGGTGGGGATGGTATTCCAGAAGTCGAACCCTTTTGCCAAATCGATTTTCGAGAATGTAGCCTATGGTCCCCGGATCAACGGGATCAATAATAAAACTAAACTGGAAGAGATCGTGGAGTCGTCGCTGAAAAAGGCTTTTATCTGGGAAGAGGTGAAAGACCGGCTGCAGGATTCGGCCATGGGGTTGTCGGGCGGGCAGCAGCAGCGCATGTGCATCGCACGCACCCTGGCGGTGGAACCCGAGATCATCCTGATGGATGAACCGGCCAGTGCGCTCGACCCCATCTCCACTGCAAAGATCGAAGAGCTGATCTTCGAACTGAAAAAGAACTATACCATCGTCATTGTGACACACAACATGCAGCAAGCCGCACGCGTGAGCGACCTCACTGCATTCTTTTACCTGGGCGAACTCATCGAGTTTGGCAAGACCAAGAAGATATTTACCACACCCGATAAAAAGCACACAGAGGAATACATTACCGGAAGGTTTGGATAGGCAGAGAGGTTGGTCCCGGTGGAGAGAAATTTTAGATTTACGATTTACGATTTACGATTTACGATTTACGATTTCGGATTTCAGATTTCAGATTCCTATTCTCAACCGTATACCCCGAAAATTCACTATCTTTAAATCGTAATTCGTAAATCCAAAATCTAAAATTGTTATCATGGAGCGTCATTTTGAACAGGAACTGGAAAAGCTGAACAGGCGAATTCTCAAGATGGGAAACCTGGTGTACGACCAGGTACATAACGCGCTTGAAGCACTGCTGACGGGCAACCTTGAACTGGCACAGCAGGTTGTAGGGCTTGACAACAAGGTTGACAAGCTGGATGTGAAGATTGACAAGCTGTGCCAGCGTATTTTTGCCCTGACCCAGCCGGTGGCGACCGATCTGAGGCTGATCATGTCGGCCCTGAAGATGAACAACGACCTGGAAAGGCTTGGCGACCTTGCGGTCAACATTGCCGGAAAAGTTGAAGGTGTGAGCGATTATCCGGAAATCCTCACGGAGCTTCATGTGGATGATCTGGCCAACATGGCCGACATCATCGTGAAGGATGTTGTAACCATCCTGGCCACGCGCAACACCACCTTCGTGAAAGACATTTTTACATCAGCCACGGCCATCGAAGAGAAGGTACAGGCAGTCTCGGGCAGGATCCTGGATGAGATGATGCATAAGACAGAAGTGATCGTGGTGGCCACCAACCTGATGATCATCCTCACCCAGATCGACCGCATCGCGGGATACTCGACCAACATAGCCGAATCAATCGTTTTTATCGTCGACGGCAAGATGATCAAGCATAAAAATCCGTTTAAACAAATAAACGCCGCTTCACCGGAAACGCCTCAGGAAGATGAATAACAGTGTGTCTTAAAAAGCACGGATAGCTCGCACAGGGTATGTATTGTACTTGTCGATGTGATTCTGTGGTCCTAATCCGAAGTGCTGTTCCCATGCTTCGTTTGCATTAAATTCGGAGGAGCTCCAATACCAGTTATTGGTAAAACCACCGATAATATTTTTTTGCAGGTACATCTGGTTCAGCTCGTCCAGGGAGGGCAAAAACCAGTCATTGTAGCCGTTCAAAATAAGATTGTGGCAGATAAATGCTGCGATACCCGGACTGGCGCATCCTGTTAAAACAGCCATTGTATTGATCTGTCCGGAACCCATGAAAGTAGATGTTCCACCAATAAAAGTGCCCTGGCATCCCCATGGTGCCCCTGGCGGTACCGTTTGGTCACTGGTTGCTGAAATAAGACCATGCTGCCCGGTACCATCAACGTAAAAGATGATTCCACCCCCGTAACTCTGGCCAATAAAGAATGGCAGGGTCTGACCTGTTAACATGGTCTCCAGGGATATTCCGCAACTGTTGTATGCCCATATAAACCTGGTATAGAAAGTATTTGGGGAAAGCCCTGGTTCTGAATAGTTCGTACTGGGGCCCACATCAAAGGCAGAATTGTAATCATTGATGGTGTTCCACCTATACCCTGTAGCTCCTACCACGAAATTCCAATTCCATACGATCAGGTCCTGTGCAGAAACAGGAGTTCCCGGAGAAGGTGCCGTAAGCGGAGTAATCGAAATTGTAATCATGCTTGAGTAAGCAGGATTAGCCGCACATGGCGCACTTGAAATCATCATGCACCTTATGACATCGCCATTTGAAGGGATGTAGCTATATATTGGGCTATTTGTCCCGACATTCGAACCGTTAACCTCCCATTGATAAAATGGAGTCGTTCCTCCATTTACAGAAGTTGCGGCATAAGAAACCGGTAAGCCGGTGCAGTTTAGATTGGCGGGTCCGGCAATTGTTATACTGACAGGCAGAATCGGATCAACGGTCATCAAAATCATATTGGATAAAGCAGGACTACCTGCCGAACAGGCGGCATCAGATGTCATTTCACAGGTTACTGCATCGCTGTTGACAGGGTTATAAACATAGGTTGAACTATTTGTCCCAACATTGATCGCGTTTACTTTCCACTGATAAACCGGAGAGGACCCTCCATTCGTTGAGGTGGCCGTGAACGTAACTGAAGAACCTGAACATGCCGGGTTTACTGAAGGTGTTATGGAAACGCCCACCGTGTTATATGAAGTACAGCTGACATCTCTGATGCAACGTACTGTAAAGGCATCTGCTTCATAATAGCAGGCCATATAGCTATATGTATTGCTGGTCTCCAGTTGCCAGCCGAGGTTCCCTGGAGTGCCCTGCGTGCTGCTCCAATAGGTGCCTGCTGAGCCGCGGTCGAGCAGCAAACCTG
>CAIKNA010000191.1 GCA_903828645.1 uncultured Bacteroidales bacterium | reverse complement strand
GATACCAAGTGAAACTGCAACATCACGTGAGGTCGCACGTTTCCCTGAAAGTTTATCAAAAATCCGAAGTTCGAATGCAGACAGCACCAGGCGGCTGATTCTGAATGCGTTTACAGTTTCCACCAATTCAGATGGAGAGGTGATTTGTTTCATGACATGTCAAATTTTAAGAAAATTCCGAATATCCTTATGGAATTTAACATTTCCCGGGTTTTCTGTTTTTGGAGATAATAAATTACAGGAGCACCATTTTTTCACGCACCGGCAGCAATCCGGGACGGGTAATGACCAGGATGTAAACGCCCCTCTCCAGGAATCGCAGGTCGATCACCGTTCCGGAAAGGGATCCGATCTTCTTAACCAACCCGCCGGTGGCATCGTACACTGAAACCTCCGCCCCTGCCGCATTGCCAACATGAACAATCCCCTTTGACGGGTTCGGCCAGGGGGCTTTTTGCAACTGAGGCTTTTCACCTGTACCAGCCGGGAAATCGAAACTGACCGTATAGAGGTCATGCCGGATTAGATTTTCCGCGAAAACATCGATCGTGGTGGTTCCCGGCAGTGTCAGCGCAGGTGTGATGATGACGGTTGCCCTGGGATCCATTGGTACGGCGTTTATTCCGGGCACCGAAGTCGTTCCGCCGGGCAAGGTTTCGGTATAGGAAAACAGATCCGGATCAAAGCCCGCGACCGGGACACCACCAGTGCTGACAGATGCCAGCCGGGCCTCGTCATTGAATACCTTGTCCCGGGTGGCATAACCCGACTGGCAGACCTGTTTTGTAAGGGAATCCTGTATAAAAATCACAACACCGAGGTCGGAATACTGCTCCACATGGGTGCCTGTGAGATTAACCGTGCGGTCGATCGTGAAGGGAACCCTGTCGCTGAGACTGGCATGTATGCCATTGCTGTCGGGAACCATCTTCATCATTACGTGCTTGAAAGACGTTTCTCCGTTGTTCCTCACGTTTCCGGTCGTAACTTCCTCGAAAACGATTGCCCGGACTACGATATGATCCAGCCCGTCAAAGGGGAGCATGGTAGCTTTGACAGTGAGGTTCGGAACGCTGACATTAAATGAGGCTGCAATTTTCGCAAGGCCCTGTTTCTTTTGTGAGGTGGCAAAGGCACCGGCCACCGCTACTATGTCGGTGGGATATTGGTTGCCGCCGACATAAAGATCAGGTATGGAGATAACATTGTAAAAGTTCTTACGTGAACCTCCCTCGGGGGTGTAGTAGGGATCTCCGGGCAGCGGCCAGTTCATCTGGTACTTGAGGAGGGTGATATCGCTGTCGTGGTCGTTGCACCATGGCTCAAAATCCGTATTGAAAAAGGCGCATGGGATGCAGGTGGAACTCGTGAACTCCTCGAACAGCGGGCGGTAAGGTTCGGTATGGCTTACCCTTCTCACCTGCATTGCCAGGGTGTCGTCTCCGCTGTACATATCCTTGATGCCGTTCACCTTGTCGATCCAGACAACAAGCTCATGATCGCCGAATGTGGTGTTGACAAGGTCAGTACAGGTGAAATCGAACGTTTCCAGCGTATTGACAGCCAGGCCAGAAAAGTCGGTCGAATGCACGGGTCCGTTGTCGATGCGCCAGTCGATGGTGGTGCCGGTGATCGTCGTGTTCCCGAAATTCCTGAGCTGTCCGGTGACAGCTGCAGGACCTCCCAGGTACTGAGGTGTTGTAACGAGTGTGATTCCCTCATCCAGGTCAAGGGAATTTGAGAGCAGAATATCATCCACCCACCAGTCCCAGAAATTGAAGAAGTTTCCGGAGACATAGATGCAAACCTGGAACGAAGAACTGCCTACATCACTGTTTTTGATTGGTACCTTAACCATCGTAGGCGAAATAGTCGTCACCGGGTTCAGCTGCCACACCGTTTTCCAGTTGCCTCCGGCAGAGCGGGTGGCAACACCGATCCCCGGGCCTGTGCCCGGACTGTCGTGGTATTTGTGCCTGAAGCTAAATGTGACTGAATCATAACCGGTGAGGTCGATCACCGGTGAAATCAGCCGCGATATACCGGTCTGGTTAATGTAAGTAAAGTTCGCCTCCGGCGGGTTACCCCCGGCGTTGTTGGTATACCGTGAGGACCACTGAACCTGGTAGTTATCGATGGTCCACCCGGGTGGCGGCATCTGGTTTGAGGAGAATTCCTCCCAAAGGAAAGTCTGTGAAAAGACAACGGGACTGAAGGCAAAAACAGCAAGGAAAAACAGCAATCGGCGCATAGCGGGATATTTTTATCAAAATTAAAAGATTCGGGGCAAATACGGCATAATTAACAATCATTCCTCCCGGGGTTATATGCTGCTTTTTTTACAACCGGCATCACCTGTCCTGTTTTATTTCCTGTGGTATTTCTAATCCAATTCTAATCTGATTCTAAGACCAGGTTAATAGCCCGGTTTTACTTTTGCATCCGGTAACAAGTGAAAAGATATCGTTATGCATCGTAAAAATT
Source organism: uncultured Bacteroidales bacterium (assembly GCA_903828645.1). Lineage (GTDB taxonomy): Bacteria > Bacteroidota > Bacteroidia > Bacteroidales > FEN-979 > CAIVAT01. Next base: position 23,810 of record CAIKNA010000191.1, on the reverse strand, counting down.
TATTTTTCATCTGTCTTGTATTAATGACATTCGCCTGCCAAAACCTTTATAGCCAGGATACGGTTAAAATAACAGTACCGATAAAATCAGCCCGGGCCGACAGTATCTTTCTTTCCAGGAATCTTCTTTTACTGGCTGAGAAATATAATGTCGAATCCTCGCGGGCGATGATAATTCAGGCCAGGCTTTTTAACAATATTACATTCAACCTTGATCAAAACGTATATAATCCGGAAACAAAGGAATGGTTTGATGTATCTGAAACAGGTGAAACTGCAGCTTCTGTTCAGAAACTATTTTTCCTGGCCGGTAAAAGGAATAAACATATTGCACTTGCCGATCTCACCTATAAGAAGGAAGAACAACATTATTTCGACCTGATTCGTACGCTAAAATACACGTTGAGAATTGATTTTAATAATATTTACTATTTGAAGCAGATATTGTCTGTCTATGATAAGGAAATCAATTCTCTTGCAGCCATGGTAACTGTTTTTGAAAGCCAGGCAGAAAAGGGTTTTGTGTCGGTAAAAGAGGTGCTAAGACTTAAATCTGCATTGTTTTCACTTGAAAGCGAAAAAAACGGGTATGCAACAGAATTGATTGCCAATCTTTCCGATTTCAATCTCCTGTTACAAACACGAGATATTGATTATGAGCCGCAAATAGATTCTCTTACAGAAAAAAGGATACGATTGGAATCAGTCAAACTTCAGCCATTAATCGACACAGCGGTTGTTTACAGATATGATCTGGTTATGGCAAGTTCTGATCTGAGTATCAGCCAGGTAAATCTGAAAATCCAAAAAGCCCAGGCGATCCCTGACCTGACGCTTTCGGCCGGCTGGGACAAGAATGGAAGCTTTGTGCATAACTATAATTTCATTGGTTTGCAGATTGACCTTCCCTTCTTTAACCGTAACCAGGGAAATATAAAATCTGCTGCCATGAATGTTGAAAGCAGCAAGGTAATGTTGCAAATTTCAGAGGATAATGTGAAGTCACAGGTGATTCAGTCGTATGCAACAGCCTTGGCAGCCGATAAACTATTTCACCGGTATGACGAAAAATTTGTCAATAAACTGCAGCTCCTTAATGAGGAGATGAAAATAAATTATGAAAAAAGAAATATCAGCATCATGGAATTCCTCGATTTTTATGATGCTTATAAAAACAGCATCATTCAACTGAACAACTTACAAAATGCACGGGCCAACGCAATTGAGAATCTCAATTTCAGTGTCGGCAAGGATATTGCAAACAAATAAAGCGAAATTTATGGATAAGAAGATTGCATGGACAATACTGATCCTGATCTTAACAGGGTGCAGCATCAATGATACCCATACGGCAAGCAAGGTGACACAGCCATTTTGTATCCCCGACAGCCTGATGAACCAGATAAAAACAGATACAATTTCATTCAGACCGGTCGTTGAGGAGTTGAAACTTATCGGGAAGGTGACATTCGACCAGGACAAGGTGGTTAAATTGTATCCAATGGTAAGTGGCAATGTACTGGAAGTGAATGTTGCTCTGGGCGACCATGTTGAAAAGGGCCAGGTACTCGCCATCGTTAACAGCGCGGAAATCGCCGCAGCGGAGAATGATATCGTTTCAGCACAAGCCAATCTTGCAATTGCAGAAAAGAATTTTTCATCTATGGAAAATTTATATAAAAGCGGGATTGCGTCGGAAAAGGAGTACCTCGCGGCCGGAAATGAAAGAGAAAAATCGCGTTCAGAGCTTAATAAAGTAACGACGGTCCTTTCAATTTACGGAGGCGCTCATTCGCACTATATCATAAAATCTCCCATTTCGGGTTTTATCGTCGAAAAGTTTATCAATCCGAATATGCAGATCAGACCCGATAATTCCACCAACTTATTTACGATTTCCGACCTTAAAAGGGTCTGGATCCTGGCCAATGTGTATGAATCGGATATTGCCGGTATTGCCGAAGGCGAAAAAGCAGGCGTAACAACCATATCCTATCCCGGTAAAATTTTCGCCGGTACCATAGATAAAATTTACAATGTGCTCGATCCAGATAATAAGACAATGAAGGTAAGAATTCAACTCGATAATCCTGATAACATGTTAAAGCCCGAAATGTTCGCAAATGTGGTTATTCAGCAGGTAAAAGATACCACCATGCTTGCGGTTCCGGCAAAATCGGTTGTTTTTGACCGCAATAAATATTGGGTACTTGTCTACCGGGGCCGGTGCAATGTTCAGACCAGGCAGATCGACATTGTAAAATCAACCAGTTTATTTACCTATATCCGGTCAGGAGTAATTCCCGGGGAAAAGGTCATTGCCAACCGGCAATTGTTGATTTATAATGCCATAGCACAGTAAATAGGGCTGTGTTGATCGGCCCTGGCAGACTGTAACGCATGTAAACATATCATTATGAATAAATTCATTAAGAATATCATAGCATTTTCACTGAGGAATAAATTCTTTGTTTTCTTCTCAGTGATCATCCTGATAATAGCAGGAGTGATCAGTTATATCAATACACCTATCGAGGCTTTTCCGGATGTGACCAATACCCAGATCACCATCATCAGCCAGTGGCCCGGCCGGAGTGCCGAAGAGGTAGAAAGGTATGTGACCATGCCACTGGAAATCACTTTGAATTCCGTCCAGGGAAAAACCAGCATCAGGTCATCGACTCTTTTCGGGTTATCGGTGGTGAAGGTGATGTTTGACGATAACATAGATGATGCTTTTGGCAGACAACAAGTTAACAATCAGTTGCTTGGTGCAGATTTACCGGAGGGAGTAAAACCCGATGTTCAGCCCCCCTATGGTCCCACAGGTGAAATATTCAGGTTCGTCCTTAGAAGCAAATCGAAGAGTGTAAGGGAATTGAAGACCCTGGAGGATTGGGTGATTGAACGGAACATCCGCGCCGTTTCGGGGGTTGCCGATGTGGTTAGTTTCGGTGGAGAGGTAAAAACATATGAAATCCAGGTAAACCCTCAATCCCTTATAAAATATGGTATCACCCCGCTGGATGTTTACCAGGCTGTAAGTAAAAGCAATATCAATGTCGGCGGTGACGTCATTGAACACAATACGCAGGCATATGTCGTCAGGGGGATCGGGATTCTTGATAAATTCAACGAGATAGGGAACATCCTCGTTAAAAAGATCAATGGCAGTCCTATCCTTGTAAAACATGTTGCAAACGTCGTCGAATCAAACCTCCCGCGTCTCGGACAGGTGGGAAAAGATGGGAGCCCGGATGTAGTTGAAGGAATCGTTGTGATGCGCAAAGGGCAGAACCCGGGCGAAGTAATTAAAAATGTACAGGATAAAATAGATGACCTCAACACAAAAATTCTTCCTTCGGATGTAAAGATCGAAACCTTTTACAACCGCCAGGACCTGATGAATTTCGCCACCCATACCGTCACAGGCAACCTTATTGAAGGAATTGTCCTGGTTACGCTGATTGTATTTCTCTTCATGACAGAATGGCGAACGACGATCATCGTTTCACTCATCATCCCGCTGGCCCTGCTTTTTGCCTTTATCTGCCTGCGGATTAAGGGCATGTCGGCCAACCTCCTCTCAATGGGTGCCATCGATTTCGGAATTATTATTGATGGCGCAGTAGTCATGGTCGAAGGGATATTTGTAGCCATGGATCACAAGGCAAAATTGGTCGGGATGGCCAAATTCAATCCCATGTCGAAACTTGGTCTCGTGAAGGAAACCGGCACCGAAATGGGCAAAGCCATTTTTATTTCCAAACTCATTATCATCACGGCGCTGCTGCCAATTTTTTCATTCCAGAAGGTGGAAGGAAAAATGTTCTCGCCCCTTGCCTGGACCCTGGGTTTTGCATTGCTGGGCGCTCTTATTTTTTCATTGACACTGGTGCCTGTATTATCAAGTTTGTTGCTTCGCAAAAATGTCCGGGAAAAACACAATCCATTCCTGTCATTTGTCACAAGGCTTTCAATCTCCTTTTTTGACAGGTGTTACAGGAATAAACGACTGAGCCTCGTCATTGCCGGTACAATCATGGCGATCAGTTTCATGTCATTCCGCTATCTGGGCACAGAATTCCTTCCCGAACTCAATGAGGGCTCGATCTGGATGCGGGCATCGCTTCCATTGAGCATTTCATTGACAGAAGCTGTTAACCTGACCAATGAAATGCGCGACATCATCCGGTCTTTTCCTGAAGTCAGGCAGGTGGTTTCACAAACCGGCCGGCCAAATGACGGAACAGATGCAACCGGATTTTACAATGCCGAGCTATTCATCGATATCTACCATACCAAAGCGATGGAACATGCAAAAAACCGTGAGGAACTTATCAGCAGGATGAATAAGAAACTGGAGAAGTTCCCTGGTGTGGTTTTTAATTTCTCCCAGCCAATCATGGATAATGTGGATGAAGCAGTTTCTGGTGTAAAAGGTTCAATTGCCATAAAACTCTTTGGTGATGATCTCGCTTTTCTCGACAGCAAGGCCGACAGCATCTACGACATTATGAAAAACATCAGGGGAATTGATGACCTTGGCGTGATTCAAAGTCTCGGACAGCCTGAACTGCGGATTGAACTCGACCAGGAAAAAATGGCCATGTATGGGGTTGAAACCTCCGATTGCAATGCTGTAATCGAAATGGCCATCGGGGGTAAAGTCGCTTCCACCTTTTATGATGGATATAAAAAATTTGATATCCGGATCCGGTTTATGCCGGAGTACCGGATGTCGGAAAAAGAGATCGGGAACCTGATGATCCCGACACAAACAGGAGGTCAGATACCTTTGAAGGAAATCTCAGATATCGATTATACAACAGGTCCCATCCTGATCTTCAGAGATAACAACTTGCGTTTTGTCGCCATTAAATTTTCTGTGCGGGGCAGAGACATGGGGTCGGCCATTGACGAGGCACAAAAAAAAGTGAATGCAGCAATCAGTTTGCCGAAAGGGTATAACATCGAGTGGCAGGGGGATTTCGAAAACCAGCAAAGAGCATCGCGCCAGTTAAGCATCGTCGTTCCCATTAGTCTGATCCTGATATTCTTCATCCTGTTTGTCCTTTTTGGAAATGTTACCGATGCCGGCCTGATCCTCCTAAACGTCCCATTTGCCATCATTGGAGGAATCATGGCGCTGCATGTCACCGGCATGAACTTCAGTATTTCAGCAGGAATCGGGTTTATCGCCTTGTTCGGAATCTGTATTCAGAACAATGTCATCCTTTTGTCAAAATTCAAAAAGAACCTGCATGAACGAATACACCTGGATGAAGCAATCAGGATTGGTGTGATTACGAGGATCAGGCCTGTTTTAATGACCGCCCTGATGGCAGCAATCGGACTAATGCCGGCGGCGACATCCACTGGAATTGGTTCTGAGACTTCCCGCCCGCTTGCAATTGTTGTGATTGGAGGACTGATCACTTCAACGCTTTTGACATTATTTATCTTTCCGATCATCTTTAAAAGTGTCTACAAATTCAAAACAAAAAAACTTGCATAAACGGTTGGGGTGCCTTGCAAATTAGTATCTTGTTGGTCTCATTTTAAGTAAAATTCCACATGGCAAGTATTCTTTTGGTTGAAGATGAAGTCAATGTTTCTTCCTTTATTAAAAAAGGGCTGGAAGAAGAGAGTCATCACGTTGAGGTTGCCTATGACGGAGCCATGGGATTAAGCCTTGCCTGTTCGAAAGAGTACGATCTCATCATACTTGATGTTGTGCTTCCTCAAATGAACGGGACAGAGGTAAGTAAAAGATACAGGGAAAACTGTGGATACACTGTTCCCGTTATCATGCTGACGGCCCTCGGGTCAACGGAGGATATTGTAACAGGGCTGGAATCCGGTTCGGATGATTACCTTGTTAAACCATTTGTCTTCAAGGAGCTGGTTGCAAGGATCAATGTCCTTTTGCGTCGCAAGGGAATGGGATTTACAGCTAAATCATATGAATTTGCCGGGCTTGTACTCAATACGGAAACGAAAACAGTGTCGCGCGCCGGGAAAAACATTTCACTGACATCTAAAGAATTCAGGTTGCTCGAATTGCTGATATCCAGCCCCCGGCGTGTCTTCTCCAGGACGAGTATCCTTGAAAATGTATGGGACGCAAATTTCGATTACAACACAAATGTGGTCGAGGTTTATATGAATTATCTCAGGAATAAGGTGGACAAGGGGTTTCCCGTCAAACTGATTCATACTGTTATAGGAATGGGCTATGTTTTAAAAGAGGACGATGATGAAAATACGAAATAAAATTGTCTATACCTTCACCGGCCTCGTATCATTCGTCTTACTATTTTCCTTTTCTCTGGTATATTACCTGTCGAAACATTTTATGGAGAAGGATTTTTACGATCTTGTTTCTGAAAAAGCGACACTTACTGCCTGGAAATATTTTGAAAAGGATGAAATGAGTGAAGCATTATACCGGAAAGTGATCGAAAAAGGCATTGTCAATTTACCCGATGCAAATGAAATCGTTTTAGACACTAAAAATAAACCCCTCGTTCATGATTCCCTTCTAAAGGTTTTTCCTGAGGAGATTGTAAAAGAGCTTTTATCAGGAAAAAATGTCAGATACAGCAAGGAGGAAAAACAACTATTTGGATTATATTATCCGGATAATGAGGGAACATTCGTCATTGTAATTGCTGCAACCAACAGGTTTGGCATCCGGGAACAACAGAAATTATTATACGTGTTGATGTTTATATTTTTAATCAGCACTGTTTTCATTTTTCTTCTCGGAAACCTTTATGCCACCAATGTTTTATCCCCAATTTCCAATATCCTGAAAAATGTAAAACGAATCCGGGCAACGAATTTAAGTTTGCGTTTGAAAGAAAATGCACGCAACGACGAATTATCTGAATTGACGCGAATGTTCAATCAAATGCTTGACAGGCTTGAGAATTCCTTTACGCTCCAGAAGAATTTCATTCACAATTCATCCCATGAATTGAAAAATCCCCTTACGGCAATCCTTGGTGAAGCTGAAATCACGCTGAGCAGGCAAAGATCGCAGGAGGAATATATTTCCGCACTTGAAAAAATAAAATCTGAGGCAGAGCGTCTTGACGCATTAACTCAAAATCTCCTGAGCCTTGCGCAGACGGATTTTGATCAGACAGGGATCAAAAAAGATGACATCAGGATGGATGAATTCATTTGGGAAATAAAGGAACATTTTGACAAAACCAGGTACCAGGGACGTATAGATATTCACTACCCGGTGCTTCCCGATACTTCCGACCGCATTACAATCAGCGGGACATCCTTTTTACTAAAAATTGCAATCATTAATGTAATTGATAATGCATGTAAGTTCTCCATTCCGCATAAAGTGGATGTTACCCTTGAATCAGGTCCTGATAATATCCGGCTGCAGATTTCAGACAGAGGCATCGGTATCCCGGGGGCTGAGATGAACAACCTGTTTCAACCTTTTTTCAGGGCCAGCAATGCAATAACGTACAAAGGTTCGGGAATCGGCCTTTCCCTGGTTCACAGGATTATTGATCTTCATAATGGAAAGATCAATATAACCTCTGCCATTGGCAAAGGAACAAAGGTTGAAATCACATTCCCGATTGCCTGACTATGGTCGTTTCAAAATTTAACTTTATCCATTAATTGTGTTGCTAAAATAAATTCCAGAAACCATTTAAATAATCCAGGATGTATCGGATTGTTAATCTTGTGTTTATGAACGCCAATGCAAATTTTCTTCTATAGGATGCCGGACTGCACAAATTTAAAGCAACTAAACCCATTTATCTTCTTGAGCATGTGATAATCTGTAAGCCTTTGCATCGATTGTTTAACCGGTTCAAATCATCATTTATGCATCTCTACCCGAAAATAAAGTTATTCACTGAAATATTCCTGTTCATCATCATCGGGATTTTTGGTGCGGGGTATATGCGTTATACTTTTCTGACCTTTAAAAATGAACAGGCTGTCGACATTTTGAGAATTACGAGGTCCGTTGAAGCCACATTTCCAAAAGAGAATTTCAGGACACTCGGGGCAAAATCCGGTGACCTGGATAAACCGGAATACCTGGCCGTAAAAAAAAACCTGGAAGCTGTTGTCCGCGTAAATACCACTGCCCGGTATGCCTATATATACACAGAACGAAACGGAAAATTGTTTTTTTATGCAAGTTCCGAACCTGCCAAATCAAAAAATTACGTTGCACCCGGACAGGAATTCACAGATGCGAAACCGGATAATAAACTTTCATTCGAAGACGGGAAAGAGCGTATAATATTTTCCCATTCCGACGCAAGGGGAAACGATATCATTGCACTGGTTCCGGTAAAGGATGAACTTACAGGCAAACCTCTTGCGATTTTGGGGATTGCTTTCAACCCGGAGTCGTGGAATGATTTTTTACTGGTTCACGTGATCGAATCAGGTTTGTTAATCGTACTCTTGCTTTCAGCGCTCTTTTTGTTATATCAGAACAACACCAAAAACAAGTTGCTGAAAATCGAGATCAAAGAGCACCGGATCGCAGAAAATGAAATCAGGAATCTCAACGAAACCCTTGAACAACGCATTGCTGATCGAACCAATCAACTCGAAACGATAAACAGGCAACTTGAATTTCATATTGCGGAAATTGAACAATTCACTTTTATTGCCTCCCATGACCTTCAGGAGCCTCTTCTGACCATTACAACCTTCGGCAGGCTTTTACATGATGAGTACGCCGGCAAACTTGAGGATGACGGGAACCAATACCTGGTGTATGTTCTCAGTTCGGTTGCCAGGATGAGAGACCTCGTAAAAGGTTTGATGGACTATTCCCTGCTGGGAAAATCATGTGTGATGACGATGGTCGATTGTAAAAGAGTTGTCGGTCATGCGCTTGAGAGCTTATCTGATTCCGTTCGGGAAAGCCAGGCAGTTATAACTGTGGGGGCGCTGCCTATGGTACATGGCTATGAGTTGGAACTAGGATTGTTATTCCGGCATCTGATTGCCAACTCGATCAAATTCCGGAGAAAATTGGTTCGTCCTGAAATTGAGATTTCCGCTGAGAGTCTTGAAAAAGAGTGGGTTTTTAAATTGAAAGACAATGGCATCGGGATTGAAAAAAAAGATATGGATAAGGTTTTCATAATTTTCAAGCGGTTGCATAACCGCAATGAATTCGATGGAATAGGCATCGGCCTTTCTCACTGCAAGAAAATCGTGGAACTGCATGGCGGTAAAATATGGATAGAGTCCAGCCACGGGAATGGTTGCACTATCTTTTTTACGATCCCCAAACGGCAGATATCATTGAAGAACAGGTAAAAAATGAAGGCAAGTCCGAAGCAGTTGCTTACCTGCTATAGCCCATGGCTTTTAGTTTAAACAAGCTATCCAGTTTCGCTGTAAGTTTATCCTGGTGATTTGCCGAAGCAAGAGATTGCAGTTGCTGCAAAATTCCCAGATCCATCTCCGCATCATTTTGAAACGCCTGCTGGTCAGCAGTACTGAACGACCGGTAATAATCAAGGTTCTGACAAGAGACCTTCAGGATTCCTTCTGCAATCTGATTTGCCCGGGCGACAGATCCAGTCTGGTAATAGAGCTCTACATAGGGCAGAATTGTCTGATCGTAAGGGAACTTACTGTACGGAAAATTCTTGAAGAACAAATCCATCAGGTTGTTCGCTTCCTTCATTTTACCTTGTTGAACCAGGACCTGGGCTGTACGGGCGATCTCCAGCTTCTGCCGGTACGAACTGTTCCTGCTTTCCGGGTCAATATACACACCCGGGTCGTTCAGGTTACCCCATTTGCATTTATTCATGAAGATATTGTAACTGCCCAGGCCATCGATACCACCCATCCCGGGATAATAATTGGATGAATCCGCCATCACCGGCATCAGCTTATAGACCCAGCCCTCAAGGTGACAAAATTTTTCAACGTCGAAACAATGGCTCACGCTTGAAGGCGCCGCAAAGTATACGGGCCTTTTCCAATGGTTCGTGGCCATGATGTCGAGCATCATCAGGTCATTCTTTGTCAGGTAGTTTGATTTGATGGTCCAGTAAAGGGTATCGACGATTTTGCCCCTGTAATAATCGGGAACGATCCCGTTGCTGATGCAGGTCGCCGCATCTACCGGAAGTTTGATTTTTTTTGCAGGAAAGAACTTGTACTTTTCGCCATTCTGCGACGTCAGAAATGTCGCGGGATTGTCGCTTTTAATGAACCCGATGAGATCTTTCAATTCTATATAATCCTTGATCCCCATATCATAATAAGGGATGTAATCATTGGATCCCTCCTGGTACTGCTCCGGTAAAAGGGTGAAAGGGAGCGGATCGGATTCGTACACTTTATTGAACATCTGCCTGACGTACCATCCGCCTGAAGCCAATTCGTAATTGATATTTCTGACATCGGTCCTAACACCTTCCACCTCCTGGTTATACCATAACGGGAAAGTGTCGTTATCCCCATTGGTAAAGAGGATGGCATTTTGATCGCATGAATTCAGGTAGTTGGCAGCATAATCACGGGCTGTGAATTTACCGGAGCGGTCGTGGTCATGCCAGTTCTGCTGTGCCATGATACCGGGAACAAAAATTGTCGATAGAAGTAGAGCCACAACGACTGAAATCACCTCTTTCATTTTCAGCTTTTCCACGAGAAAGTCGATGAGAAACAGTACGCCCAGTCCCGTCCATATTGAAAATGCAAAGAATGAGGCCGCATAGGAATAATCCCTTTCCCTGGGTTCATAAGGCTGCTGGTTAAGATACGTTACAATGCCAAGCCCGGTCATGAGGAAGAGCAGTAAAACCACTACTCCCCAGTGATAATTTTTCCTGAACTGGAAAAACATCCCGGCAAGCCCCAGCAAAAACGGGAGCATGAAATATTTATGACCAGCCATTGTTTTCAGGCTATCCGGAAGGATTGACACCGATCGGCCGACCAGCATCCTGTCAATGAAAGGGATTCCGGTGATCCAGTTTCCTTTTTTAATCCCCCCGAAGCCCTGTTCATCATTCTGCCGTCCGCTGAAATTCCACATGAAATACCTGAAGTACATCCATGAAACCTGGTAGGTGAAAAAGAATTTAAGGTTTTCGCCAAAAGTAGGCCTGTTGATGGTTGTTGTTTTCCCATCCCTGCCGGTTGTCTCGATCGGGATCCCGGGGCCTCCTGTTTCCTGGTAAAATTGCGCGGCATTTCTCCTTTGAGTGCTCCACATTCTCGGGAACACTGTTGTAAACCTGGGGTCATAGATTGGAACCACCCCTTTGCGGTCGTCGATGACGATGTATTTGCCAGACTTTTCATCTTTTTTATAGACCGGAGTTCCGTCGCCATAATCAATAACCGGTGCCGTATAATACTGCCCCTGGAGGAATGGCCAAGTGCCGTATTGTTCGCGGTTAAGGAATGAAACAAGGCTTACCGCATCTTGCGGGGCGTCTTCATTGATCGGCGTTCCTGCGTTTGAACGTATCACCAGCGTGAGAAAGGAGGAATAACCGATTAACAGGAAAGCCACGCACAGGATCAGCGTATTGAGAACCGGCTTTCTCTTTTTCCGCGTATACCAAAGGCCCCAGATGATCAGTCCGATGAATAGGGTAAAATATACGATCATCCCTGTGTTGAAAGGCAGCCCGAATCCATTGGTAAACAGAAGTTCAAACTGCCCGGCCAGCTGAGGTATCCCGGGTATCAGGAAATACATGATGAATGCGAGAATTACAAACGAGACAAGCAGGTTGAGCAGAATTCCCCGGGCTGTAGGTTTGAACTTTTTGAAATAGTATACAAATGCCAGCGCCGGTATGGTCAGCAGGTTCAGCAGGTGAACGCCAATTGAAAGCCCGATCATAAATGCAATGAAAATAAGCCACCTGTAATGGTGTTTTCCGCTGGCCGCCTGCTCCCATTTAAAGATCGCCCAAACGACGATGGAGGTACAGAACAGCGACATCGCAAATACATTCGCTTCGACAGCCGAGAACCAGAATGAATCGGAAAATGTAAAGGTCAGTGCTCCGACAAACCCGGCCGAAAGGATCTTGATTGTTTCAACCATTGTAATTTCCCCTTTCGGTGAAACGATCTTTAACGCCATCATGGTAATGGTCCAGAAAAGGAAAAGAATGGTAAAAGCGCTGGAAAGTGCCGAAAGCATGTTGATCATCAATGCAACTTTTCCTGTATTCCCGAAAGCAAAAAGGGAGAAAAACCTTCCGGCCAGCCCAAAAGTGGGGGCTCCCGGGGGATGCCCGATCTGGAGTTTATATGCCGTTGAGATATGTTCTCCAGGATCCCACCAGCTGACCGTTGGTTCAATGGTGAGAATATATACCAGTGCCGCAATGCTGAAAACAACCCAACCTGTAAGGTTGTTAAGTTTCCTGAATTTTTTCATTGGAAAGAGATTAGAAGGATGGAATACTTTTACAGATTGCAAATTTATTGCATTATTGTCATTTGGACACAACCATTTTAGCCGTCAGGACCTGGTTTCCTGAAACCAGCCTGATGATATACAATCCCCGGGGGCAGGTTGCGGCGTTCCATTCCATAGTGTGATTTCCTGCGGTTGAAAATTTGCTGTTCACCTGGTATATGATCATTCCGTTCAGATCACAAATGGATAAACTGACGGCTCCGGCCTGCGGCAGGTACATCCGGAAACTGGCCAGGTCAACCACCGGGTTGGGTGATACATCGAGTTTTAGCGATGCATTGGCAGCCGGCACTTCAGTCAGGCCAGCCACATAAGTTTTTGTCGATTTGTAGGTAACGGCGTAAAGCCCGCCTGTTTGGGCGGGGATCGTCAGCAGTCGGCTGTCGGGGTCGAAATTCGTGTATGCCGAACCATCAAGGGTAACTGAACTGATCTTGAAATGTTCGAAATCAACAGCCAGCGGATTCATCCGGACTACCCGCACAGAATCCATTGGCGTGTAATAATAATTCAGTGTAAACGGCTGGTTGTTTACGATCAGGTTGCCATACATGTATGAATAATAGGCGGTTTCTATGCTGTGGTATGCCGCCTTTGATTCACTGCCTTTATTTTCGTCCCAGTAACCACCGCTGTAGTACACGCGTCCGCCTGTCTCCGAACGGTCGGCAAATACCTCTCCATATTGGGCATCCACGAAATAATGCATGAAAAAATCGAGTGATTCGTCAGCCATTTTCAGGTACTTGCCATCTTCGGTGATCTCGAAAAGCAGCAACCCCGAAGTGATGGCCTGTTCCACCTGCCACCAAGCCTTTGCCTTGTCATATGCGCCATACATCATCATGGCACCCGTGGTTCGGTCGTAATCTTTATAGGGGCCGCCGTTTACATGGTCGTATCCTTTTTCCAGGACATGATCGACCAGCTGTTTTGAGGCCTGCAGGTATTCGGGCCTGGGGTCAATTTTATAAATCCGTGCCAGGCACCAGCCCGTTTTCAGAACATGGCCCATGATCGTTCTTTTGTCACCGGCATTGATCACCCAGGAGGTGTTGAAATCTTCAGGAAAGCCAATTACCTGTGAAGCCATATTTCCGTAAAGGTAATCGAGCATGTTCTGCGCCATCAGGGTGAGCCGTTTCGCATATTTTTCATCGCCGGTAATCAGGTACAAATTATACAGGTGCGTGGTGACTGCATCTACCGTGGCATTGAAACTTTTTCCGGTGCCGTTGGAGCCATCCCTGTTAACGGTGGTGTAATAGCCATAATGCAATGAATCGGCATCCCAGAAACGGGATTCATCAAACTGGTAGCCTTTCTGCAGCAGGTGCAAAACAGCCGTGTCGCCCGTCGCTTCATAATTTGCCATCAAACCCAGCAGGGCGTAATGGTGGTCGAACGCCGTTTTGCTGCCCGTATAGGGATTGTTTCCGGTTCGGTCGCAGCGCGTAAACCAACCGCCATATTGCGTATCATAGAGGTGGTCGCGCATGAAACGAATGGCGGAAGCCGCCATATCCAGGTATATCCTGTTTCCCGTTAGCATGAATACCCGTGAAAACCCATATGCGTCACGCGACTCGCATACGATCGATTTTTTATTGTTGTCGAGCACATTGCCCTGGCGGCCAACTTCAACATAAAAACCATCATATTCCGGATCGTGGACTTTTGTCCAGAATCGTGCACAACTGTCGGCATATTTCACCATCAGTTGCGGGTTTTTAAAATATTCCGAAACGACCCCGTTTTGAGCCTGAATCAACTGAAAACCGGCCAGGATAAAAAGGATCGGGAGTACTACGCGTTTGCTGACATGGGTTGTTTGCCTGTTCATTTTTTTGTTGTTTCTGAGATTGTCCGATGGGAATGCACCGGCCGGGGAACAATTACAAATGTATCCATTTTTGCCCACCAATTGTTTTAATTGTCGGTTTTTTCCACTGATTGACAAATTCAGAACAGGTTCAGCCATTTTCCAGCGGTATAAAAAAAAACCGCCCTGGTCTCCCGGGACGGCCAATCAAACACATTTTTTCACCCTGAAACCCTGCCCCTTAAAGGCGGACCTTCCTCACCCTTCTCTTCTGGAAAGAGGGTAGGGAAGGATCGGGCCCTACAACTTAACCAACTTTATCGTCTCCACATACCCGTCGGCCACAATCTTCACAAAGTAAAGTCCAGTTGCCATGTCGGAGAACACGAAGTCGTGCATCTTCTCTCCGGCGAATCTTTCTGCCAGGACCTTTTCTCCGTGCATGCTGAAAATTTCAACGTTCACGTTTTCATAGAGTCCTGAACTTTTCTGCACCAGGGTAAAGTTCCCGTTTGTCGGGTTTGGGTATAGTTTAAAGTTCAGATTATCAATACCCGCAGGAGCCTCTTCCATTCCTGTCTTAACCGCAACCATTGGCGGCACCGGTGCGCTGCAATAGTTATTGGTGAGGGTAATATAGCCATGCATATACCCACCCGGATGAACCATTGTTCCGGCATAGTAAAGGATGTTTCCCCCGGCAATAAAGGTTGCACTGCCTCCAGCCTGCACCTCAAATATATTATCACCTCCGGCTACGGTAATGGTGCTGGTCGCATTGTAGCATGTGTCTGTCGCACTGGTGACTGTTCCTGCAATGGTGATGTTTTCCGGAACCAGGGCGGCAGTCACAAAGGTCATGTCAGACCCGTGATATATCGAAGAACCACTGGTCCCCGTTGCCCGGTAATGATAAAGGGTGGCGGCTGACAGTCCGCTAAGGGTCAAACTGATGGATGCAGTAGAAGTTCCGGTTACAATTGCCGGGGTTGCTACCGCTGTATTGCCGTATGCCGCGCTCAATCCATATTCAAACGATGTGGCGACACTCTGGCTGCAACCGTTGGCCGAACCCGTTAAGGTTGCCCCTGCAGCGGATACTGATGTTGCAATGGAGGTGGTTATCTGCGGGAGTTCATATGCCCCGATGGAAGGAGGATTTGTTCGTGTTATACCGGAAAAATCGGTTGTAAGACCTGTTATCGGGAAACCGGCGATAAGGAGCGGTTGTTGTGAGTGCAGATCGGTTGCGGATATGAATAATGGGTCCGCATTTTTTCCACTGGCTTCTTTCCCAGTTGCTGTTTGCCAGGCCGTGAGAGTGGATTGGTTTCCCCCGATATACCCTATATTCGGCTGAACCCCGTCGATGAAATAGTTGTTGAAATCAAGATTTGAATAGGCTGTGGGGGGCAAGGCACTGTATATGCCATAGGTGAGATTTGCGGTACCCGAAACCGGTTGCATGGAATTCTTCAGAATGTTATCCCTGATGTCGAGCGGTGCAACAGCCCCTGTGCACACGGATATACAGGAGCTGTAACTGGCGCGGGCTGACGACAGGCAGTTTCCGCTCAGGTAAATGGAATTGTGATAAATCCTGGCGTTTCCACCTGTGTAAAGTTGAATCCCGGCAGGTGTTCCGTTTCCCGATGTCCAACCGTCTGCCCGGAAGTTATACATTAAGTTGCTGGATATCTCGGTAGGTGTGGATGCGTCGCCAGTATTAAAGTAAATCGCAAAGGTGCCATAGCCTGAGGTGCCGGTATAGTAAAAATCGTGCATGCTGTTCTTTCGGATTTTCGTATTGGTTGCACCAGCACTCAGCCAAACAGCCGATTGCTGGGAATTGGCGTTGCCAGACGGTGCCCCCATGATCTCATTTCCCTGGATTAGCGTATTGTCTGCCTGGGATACCAATATACCGCAGTATTTAATGGCTGATGCGTCCGTATTTGTCCCGATGATGTTGTTGGTGATCTGGCCATTCAATGCAGGTGTTCCTGAAATTCCGCCAAACTGAATGCCATAACGGGCGCTGAAGATGGAGTTGTTGTCGATCACAATATTGCTGTAACCGCCACCTGCCTGGTTAAGGAATATGCCATAGGTATTGTTTGACAATTGAGGGCTCGCCTTAAGGATGCAATTTTTGATCGTACAGTTGGATGCACCGGTAGCCCCGTTGTTAAGAAATCCCAAGGTGTAGGTGTTGTTGCTTGTATTGGTGTTTTCCCATGCAAGGTTTTTATCATTACCCCCGCTGTTCGATCCGTCAATGGTAATGAACTGGCAACCATTCATCACAAGCAACCCTGTACCGGAGGATCCGGTTACTGTTGCCGAGACACTTGCTTTGGGCTTGAAGGATACCGTGTTGGCTGCGCTTGCGCCCGCATATGGGTAAATGGTCAATGGAAATGATTCTCCTGTTGAATAGGTTGCATCCCATAGTTCGAATGTGACCGGAGCGACCACTTCTTTAATGTTCAGGTCGGAAATTGCAGCTGTAAGCGATGGATAAACCTGGCCGGTCCCGACAGGGTAGACACCGGATAAAGCTCCTACAATAGTATAGGAATAGGGTGTTGTTGGGGGAATGCTGCAAAATGGCGGATCGAAGGTGAACCCGCCGGCCCCGTTAAGCGGATTGGATCCCACATTCGGAATCGTTGCAATATCCTGGGCCACTATGTAGTATGAAACTACATCATTCAGGAAAACACCTGAACCAAATGTGAAGGTATACGTATTTCCACCTGCCCATACCCCCGTTGTGTTTGACCATGCGCCCGAGTTGACCTTCCAGTAAATTACCGGTAGTCCGGCTCCCAATACAGGAACGCCTGTGGCATCGGTTATGGTCGTAGAAAGGACTCGTGCGATTGTGGACGATGTATTCATTAATTGTGTGAATGAGATATTCGGAGGGGTCAGGTCGACGGCAAGCCCGCCAAATTCATCCGCGCCAATATCAGGGGCCGATGCCTGGGATGCAACATTGTTTGGGTAGCCAGAATTTGGGTAACGGGAGTTGCCGTCATAGTCGGTTGTCACGGCTACCGGGATGGCAACGGTTGCACCGCCGCTTTCACATTGTGTAAGGGTGGTCGTCTGGATATGAAGGTCATATGGTGTGGATGAAACACTGATGAACGGGGGGTTTTCGGTAACAGCCGAAGCATCCCTGGGTGAAACTCTTGCTTTATATGCGGCCAGGCTCTGGTCTGAATTTGTCGGATCTGCAAAAATCAGGTTGTTTGGCCCCGGGGCTCCTGCCCAGAAGTCGTTGTTGTTGGATGTTGAAACATATGAAGTAAGGTTGACATTGTTTCGCTGGTAGGCAATTACCCGGCCGGTTCCGGTTGATGCCGATTTGTTGACAACAATGTTATTGCGCAGTTCAACAGCAGGTGTCGCGGAGGCGAAAATGCCGGTAGCTCCAAAATTGGTTCCCGTGGATGTGGCATCAAGGTAAATAGTATTGTTGTATGCACCAAGGGAAGTTCCCCCGTTCATATACAAACCATAAATGGTATTCCCTGAAGTGGGTGCTTTTAATTCACTTACAAAGTTGTTGTAATAATATACATTGTTTCCGCTTGCCTGGAAAATTCCATACAGGAGGGCGGTACCGCTTGCCATATTGATATTCTGGACCCTGTTGTTGTAATAATATCCATTTCCGCCCCCGCCGTTGTACATCCCGTACGTTGTGTAATTGGTATTGTAAATGTTGGAGATCCTGTTATTGTACACATACTTGGTCACGCCATTGTAAATGCTGTAAAATCCATAGGCAATTCCGCTTGTGCTGACTGTAATGTTGTCAATCGTATTGTTATATTCATTACAAACATTTCCTGTACCGGCATTGTAGAACATATAGGTTGTGGCGGAAGCCAGGGTTGACTGGATGCGTATGTTGTTTGAAACGGTGTTGCTGTATACGTTCGCAGTGCCGGCAGTGGAGGGGTTGCAGGTAAAGTAACTGTAATATAGAGGACCAGTAGAAGTCGCTGTAACAGAGCCAATTGTATTCCCAGAGACAAGGTTTCCATAAAAATTAGCCGTTACCCCGCCGGTGGTGATCCAGATAAGGTACACGGTTCCCCCTGCATGATTTGGCAGGCTGTTATTCACAATGCTGTTATTGTAATAATTAACTGCATTTGAGGTGCCGCTTCCACCCATCGCGTTGTTATAGATTGCATAAAATGAGCCCGTTCCGTTATAAGTCATGCTTATTGTATTGCTGTACACATCCAGGTTGGAGTTCAACCCTGTCATCAGGTTAAACACGCTACATGAACCGCTTGTTAAAGGGACGGCACCTGTGAAGCTGTTGTTGGCCAGCGTCATTCCATTCTGATAATATGTGTTCAAACCAAAAGCCGGGTTGGTGGTTCCACCGTAGCCAAGCCCCCTGAAACTGTTTGCACCGTCTTTACCCACCTCGTTTCCCTGGTCATAAAAGCTGAACGGTGTCACATCGGCAAACCCATAAAGGTATATCCCGTTATAACAACTGTTAAAAGTCAGGCCATAAAACCTGTTATATGAATTTGTTCCTGAGGAGGATGTTACCGTAAGGATTGAACCCGGAGCTGCATAGGCGTAGTTGTTGGAATATATTCCATAACTGTTGGAATTGCTGCTCATGTTGATGGTGCTGTTCTTTATGGTAATATGTTGCGCTCCATCCGTTCCGGAAGCTTTGAAAATTGCAAAGCCGAATTCCATCTGGTCGACAGGAACCGTGTTTGCAGCGTTTTCCTGCACATCAATCCCGTCAAAAGTGATGTAGTCGCCACCTCCGATGCAAAAGATATAATCATAATTGCCGGTACCGGGATTACATGCTGTGATCATTGGATTTATTCCGGTCCCGTCCTTCATAAAAACAACAGGGTTGGACGCCGTTCCCGAAGCGGTGATGAGACCCGATGTCAGTGAAAGAAAAGTTTCGATATAACCCGGCGCAACCTTGAAAGTCACTCCGCCTGGTCCTACCCCGGAAGTGTTAAGTGCATTGATGGCGGTTGCAACAGTTGCATAGTCGCCGGGAATGGTTTTGATGCCGCTGATCTGGCCAAAACCTAAAAGACTGATGACACATGCAGCCATCGCAAGCAGTACATTTCTTTTCATTTTGGTGGGTTGTTAATGGTGAATGTTAAATTAAGACTATCAGGATAAATGAATGGTCATTCACGACTGAATTGGCATGAGACCGGCATGGCTCACAGACAGTAAGAAATTACGCTGTCAAAAATATCCTCGCTGATTACGGATTCCTAATTTATTGGCCTAACAAAATAGACCATCTGCGTAACAAAATGTAACAGGATTGACATACAAAGAGTTACACTCTGAATATTTACTGTTTGATTGTAGGGGCCGGGCGGGGAAAGACCTTCGGATAAAATTAAATCAGGGTTAAAAAGCTCACCAGGTTCTCATCTTTCGATACACCAAGTTTCTGGCGAAGCCTTGAGCGTGCCATACGGATACTGTCCTGCGACTGGTAGGTCAGCGTGGAAATCTCTTTTGTACTCATGTTAAGCCTTAGAAATGCACACAATTTCAACTCATTGGGTGAAAGGTCAGGAAACTTCTCACCCAGCTTTTTGTAAAAATCAATGTGTACATTCTGAAACCTGATTTCGAACTCCTTCCACGCATCAATGATGGAAGATTGTTCAAGTTCATGGATCATTGACCTGATGGTCTGCTCATTCCCGGCTCCTTCCCGGAGATCAAGTCTTTTTAGCTTACCTGCCATCGACATCGCAAGCTCATTCATTCTTGAGAGGTACACTACATTGGTGGTTAACTCTTTATTCTGAAAATCAAGCTTTTCATTCAGGCTTAACTTTTCAAGATTTGCCTGTTTCTTCTTTGACCGTTCGAGGCGGAGCATCAGGAAAAGGATCAGGATAACCGCCAGCAACCCCCCGCCACTGGAGATATAAACGATAAACAAAGTCCGTTTCGCTGAGTTTGCCAGTGCCACATTCAATACATTCACTTTTTGCTTTTTGTCATATTCCTGCTTCACTTCCAACAGTTTAACCGCCCTGATATTTCCTGATTTCGCGAGGCTGTCGGCTTGGGCGGTGTATATCTTATGATAAAACAGGGCTGAGTCGAACCGGGATTCTCGTTCAAAGATCATGCTGAGTTGTTGTGTCGTGATCATGATCTGCCTGACCTGCTTCATCGACCTGGCGATTGAAAATCCCTTCCGGTTATAAATAAGGGACCTTCGAAGGTCTCCCATCCTGTACCATGTATCACCAAAATTTGCCATCAGCTCAGAAAACTGAATATTGGCAGGACCGGGATGTACGACTGCGTTCTTTTTCTGGATCTCATAGCTTTTGTTAAAAAAATCAATGGCCTCAGGGTATTTATTTTGTTTGCTACTGATCATCCCGAGAATCATCAGACCCCTGGCCTCCAGCACATTGTCCTTTGATTTCCTGGCAACATCAATGGATTGTCGTATATATTCACACGACATATCCAGGTTACCCAGGTAATAACAGGCTTCCCCAAGGTTTAGTAGCGGGTACGCGGTGTTGACGGTGTCACCGATCTGCCTGAAAAGTTTTAACGAATTTGAGTAGTAATCCAATGCCGTGTTATAATCATCGCAGTCGAGGTAAATGTTCCCGACATTGCTGAGAACATGCGGCAAAATCGTGTAGAGGTGATGCTTTTCCGAGAGATCGATCACCTCCATGAAGTAAGTCAGGGCCTCGACAATATTGTCCTGCACCAGGCAAATACTCCCAAGCATCGATTTCATTCGTGTACTGAGTTCCTGGTCCCCTGAAATACCGTAGTACTTTGCAGCCATGTTGAAATTAAAGAAGGCCTGGTCAAGTTGGTTTTGTTTCAGGTTTAAGAAGGCAGACTGGGCATACACATCAGCAAGTGGTTTTTCCGATTTCAAACCCTGGGCCAGGGATCTGGCTTCCTTTAAAAAAACAACCGAAGAATCAGGAGTGGTCTCCTCCATCGCCTTAGCGATCTCAAGGTAAATTTTTACCTTGTTCCTTAAATCATCACTCTTGAACAATGCGATACGAAGGCTGTCAACCTTCGGTCTTACGGCATAGGCATTTACCAGGGTAAGGATGGTCAACCAGGAAAGAAGGATAAAAAAGAAATGAGTCTGAATATGACAGCCAGGTTTTGGATATCTCTTGGTTACCATAAAAGTACGCTATTTTTTATCGCTGTTCAAAATCATTGAAGTTTTCTTCGATGCTGTTCGCTTCAAAAACGCCGAAAACGATCAATCCCCCGCCCCTGTATTGTTAATACACCCTGGCCAGCGGATTTATGATCCCCTGGTTTAAAGGTTCAGGGTTTCAAAGACAGGGTTCAGCCACTTCTAAACCTGTCATTCCCACCCGACTGGCAGGGAAAAATAAAACGACGCCCCCTTATCCACCTCGCTTTCAGCCCAAACCTCGCCTCCATGCCGCAACACGATGCGTTTAACGATGGCCAGCCCGACTCCTGTTCCTTCGAACTCTTTCGCGCTCTGTAACCGCTGGAACACCCCGAAAAGTTTGTTAAAATATTTCATGTCAAACCCGACCCCATTGTCCTTGATGCAATAGATGCAATTCAGCCCCTCCTTCCTGCAGGAAATGGAAATGACCGGCTTCTCTTTTTTTGAGCTGTATTTGATCGCATTCGAAACCAGGTTGGTCCAGACCTGTCTCAACATGACCGGATCGCCCTGGGTATCGCAAATGTCACCGATGTTCATTTCGATTCTCTCACGTGTCGCCGGGTCTGCTAATTCTTTGTAAACCGAACTCACCAATTGTTTCATATTGATGGCACTTCGCTGCATTTCAGTACGGTTAAAGCGGGAAAAGGTCAAAAGGTCGTCGATCAGGCATCCCATCTTCAGGGAGTTTTCCTGGATAATGGAACAGATTCTCTTCCCCTCATCATCCAGCTGAGGAGCGTAATCCTCCACAAGGATGTTGGTAAACCCATGCATCCCCCTCAAAGGTGCATGCAGGTCGTGCGATACGGAATAGGAGAACGACTCCAGTTCACGGTTTGCCTCCTCAAGCTGGGCAGTTCTTTCAGCTACCCTGGCTTCCAGTTCGCTGTTGAACCTGAGAATTTCTCCGGCGGCGCGCTTGCTTTCGGTGATATCCCTGAAATACCATACCCGTCCAAGGTATTGATCGCCTGCTCCAACCATCGGCGCAGAATACCGGTTGATAACCCTGCCATCCTTCAGGTTAATTTCATCCATGCTGGTCGCCTGCTGGTTTTCATTGATAGCATGAACGAGATGGATAAATGTATCCGGATCTGAAACATGGTCCGTCACAAATTGCAGGACCGGCCCATCAGACCTGGCTTCAAGCAAACCGGGAGAAATTCCCCATAATTCAATGAACCTTTGATTATAGGAGAGAATAAGATTATTTTCATCCACAACCAGTATGGCATCAAGGGATGTTTCCTGCTGCGTTGAAAGTATGATGTTTTTAAATTGGAGGTCCAGTTCTGCGCGCTTACGTTCCGTTATATCGACCCCCATGATCAGTAAATAGGGTTTTCCTATCAGGTCGACCTTTTCAACCGAGATCAGCATGGTTCCACCTGACTGGTCCTTTTTATTTATTTCCACCTCAAAGTTGCGGACGCATCCATTGGCGATCAGAATTTCCTTCATTTTTTCACGCTCGGCGGGGTTCTTCCATAATCTGATATGCCTGAAAGTGCGGCCGATAATCTCCTCCCGGGAATAGCCGGTAACATTCAGGAAGGCATTGTTTACCTCCACCCATTTTTCGGAAGTCACATCGGTGATGCTGACCGGTATGGGACTGGCGTGAAAAGTGGAGTAAAACAGTGCTTCACTTTCCCTTAACGCAACCTCTGAACGTTTCCTGTTGGTAATATCAGTTGCCAAACCGACTGTATATTGCTCACCCCCTATTTCAATCAATTCCACAGAGATCAATACATCCCGGATTTCACCGTTTTTTTTCCGGGATCTGATCTCCATGTTTTTACAACAATTTGACTGCTTCAGCTGTTTGAACATGGATTCACGTTGATGCGGGTCATCCCATAATTTCAATTCGACGGAGGTACGTCCGGTCATCTCACCAGGACTGAATCCATGGATTTCTGCAAAGGCAGGATTTACATCCGTAATCAAACTATCTGAACGACGGGTGAGGACAATTCCTACCGGGCTGACCTTGAAAATGACAGAAAGCCGTGCTTCATTTTCATGTAATGCTTCTTCTACCAGCCGGCGTCCTGTAATATCCTGTGAATTCAACAACGCAAGCCTGATGTTTCCCGCGTAATGCCTGACAGGTTGGATGTTGTTGAGGAAAAAGCGTATCTTTCCGTTGATGCTGGTCTGTGTTTCAATTACCATTCCCTCGTTTGATTTCAGCACCTGCTTTATATTCTGCAGCTGCCTTTGGGCTAATTCCTGAGGGAAAAAATCATT
>CAIKNA010000190.1 GCA_903828645.1 uncultured Bacteroidales bacterium | reverse complement strand
GCGGCAGTCATCATGGCAAGCAGGATGATCCGCAAGGTTTTTCTAATCATTGTTGAAGTGAAAATTAAAGGTAACAGAGGGGATTATCCCGAATAGATATACCTTTTCGGCATAAGTGGTATTCGGATCCACATTGTCCTGCGTAAAGTTGATTGACCAGGTGTTGTGACGGTTGTAGGCATTGTAAACGGAAAAATTCAGATCCCATTTAAATTTTTGCCCTGGTTTTTCTTTGCTGTACAAGGTCAGCGCAAGATCAAGACGATGGTAATCCTGGTAACGGTACTGGTTTCGGTCGGAGTAGATTGGCATGATTTTCCCGCCAATCTCGGCACGGCCGGTCGGAAAAGTGACCGGGGCGCCGGTTGCATAAACCCAGTTTGCCGAAATTGTGAACCGTTTGCTGATCACGTAATTCAGGACCACTGCAATGTTGTTGGGCTTGTCATAAGGTGCCGGGTAGGGATTGTTACTGTTTATTTCATTGATTTGCCGAAAAGTACGGGAGTATGTATAGCTAATCCAACCATTGATTTTTTCTTCGTTCAGCCTTACCAGGAATTCGACACCATACGACCACGCCTTGCCTGTGCGCACTTCGCCTTCAAGTTTGTTGTTGAGCAGCAGATCTGCAAAATCCTTGAAATCTACCACGTTCTTCATCCACTTGTAATAGGTTTCAACCGAGGTCTCGATGGTGTTCCTGCGGAAATTCCTGAAGTAACCCAATGCAAGCTGGTCGGCAACCTGTGGGCGGATGTTGGGACTGGCGGGAAACCAGATGTCAAGCGGTGTTCCAACAGTAGAGTTCTGTGCTAGCTGCACATATTGATCCGTGCGGGCATAACTGGCTTTAAGAGAGTGCCGGCTGTTGAAATCATACAACAACCCAAGACGAGGTTCAATTCCTGCATAGGTATGGTAGAGGGTGCCGGCGCTGTACACGGTGGAATCAATGGCCTGGTAAGCTGAATTGTAATGAAATACGGTCCCGGGTCCTGTGTTCTGGAACATGGAGAACCGCAAGCCGTATTTTGCTGTAAAGTGTGTCCCGAATTTTTGTTCATTGCTGCCATAGACGCCGGTTTCGAAGCCATAGTTGTTCGGGACCTTGACACTGGTGAAAATGGTTTTATCCCCGACACCGTAAGCTTCCCCGGGGCTGAACATGTGATAGATTTCAGACACACCGAACCTGATCGTGTTTTTGGTATTCAGGTAATAACTGAAATCGGCTTTTAACCCGAGATCACGAAGGTTTGAGTTCCAAACGAAGGAGTTGGCATTTCCGTCAGGGGTGCCCAGGTTGTAAAGGTAGTTGCTGTAGATCAGTGAGAAATTTGAGAAAAGTTGCCTGGTGAACAGGTGGTTCCACCTTGCCGTGGCTGTTTCGTTGCCCCATTTCATCGACGCAAAGCCGTTTTTAAACACATCACGTCCGAAATATCCTGACAAAAAAACCTGGTTGTTGTCGTCAATCTTATAATTGATCTTTGCATTCAGATCATAAAAATAAAGTTTGTTGTTCTGCAGGGTCTTGTTTGATGAGAGTGGCAGGAAGATATCAGCATAGGTTCGACGTCCGGAAACGACAAAGGAACAACGATCTTTCACAATAGGACCTTCCACCGTTAACCGGCTGGAAATTAGGCCTATTCCTCCATTGACTTCGAACTTTTTC
Organism: uncultured Bacteroidales bacterium; assembly: GCA_903828645.1. Classification (GTDB taxonomy): domain Bacteria; phylum Bacteroidota; class Bacteroidia; order Bacteroidales; family FEN-979; genus CAIVAT01. The sequence continues at coordinate 20,963 of CAIKNA010000190.1, read as the reverse complement.
GAATTCCCGTCATTCATGTGGATATCGAGCACCGAAGAGAGCCGCCCTCCATAATTGGCAGGAATGTCACCCTTGTAAAGTTTCACATCTTTAATGGCATCGTTATTGAAAACTGAGAAAAACCCCATCAGGTGGGAGGCGTTGTAAACGGTTGCTTCGTCAAGCAGGATCAGGTTTTGGTCCGAGGCGCCACCCCGCACGCTGAACCCGCTTGACCCTTCCCCGACTGATTGAACCCCGGGAAGCATCTGGATGGCCTTGATCACGTCAACTTCTCCGAATAAAGCCGGAATCCGCTGAATGGTCTTGATGTCCATCCTGAACGTACTCATTTCTGGTTTGACCACATTCCTGTCATTGCGTTCGCTCTTAATTTCCACCTCCTTTAACTGGTGTTCCTGGGGAGCAAGTTCGATGGTGATTTTAAGATCTTGGTGAAGTTCAACCCTTTTTTCGATATTAGAATATCCGATGTAGGAAAATACCAGGGTATAGGTTCCTTCGTTAAGCGTAAGTGAGTAATTGCCGTAAACATCCGATACTGCACCGGTTTTCAGTTCATTCACGAAAACAGTGGCTCCCATGAGCGATTCCCCGCTCCGCAGATCCCTGATTTTCCCACTGATGGAATACCGGTTTGGTTTATCCGGAGGATGGCTAAATCCAGCGACATCTGAAAACAGAAGCAGGCATACGAGAGAAACGAAAAATCGTAATTTTATCAAATTAGCGAGGGGTTTAATTAGTTGCGGATAATCTGGAATTCACCGTTTTGCTGAAGTTTAATGATACGGGATGGTTTGATCTCATGGATCCGGCCGAACGATTCATCAACAACATGATCCACGCCAAGCTTGATTTCATCGACTATTCCGCGAAATGACATGGGTTGATTTTCACCGGAGATATTTGCCGAGGTTGAAACAATTGGCTTACCGAATGCACGGATAAGCCTGATGCAGAATTCGTTTTTTACTATCCTGATGGCAATGGATCCATCCTCTGCGACAACATTTTCAGCCAGGTTTTTTGCAGCAGGGTAAACGATGGTAAGGGGTGTGTCAACATTTTTCAGCAGGTCCCATGCGATTTCAGGGACGGAAAAAACATAATCATTCAGTTTTTCAGCTTCATCAAGTAAAATAATCAGGCTTTTCCGCTCAAACCGTTGCTTCATCCGGTAGATTTTAGCAACAGCAGTTGAACTGGTTGCATCACAACCGATCCCCCAGATGGTATCGGTGGGGTAAAGGAAGGTACCACCACTTTTGAGCACCTTTATACATTGGTTAATTTCCTGTTCGATGGGTGACATGAAGATAAATTCTGCTGAATTCAAATAACGTGCAAAGATAGTCACATATTGCGAGCCCGCCCGGGATGTCTGCCACAGGGATATTCAAATTTTCAACATCTTGATTTCCGGTACGAACGACCGGTACAGTTTCCTAAAGACGTTCGGTAAGTTTGCCGGTTTCTATCCCGTATGCACAAAGGAAATGTTTCTCGGGACAGGTGTTGTATCCATGCAGGCCGCAGGGGCGGCAGGGAAGGGGGGAACTGGTCTCCGCGATGGCCGAATCTGCAGACAAAGGACCGAATCCGAAGCCGGGGATGGTTGAGCAATAGATTGCAGTGACCGGTGCATTTACCGAGGAGGCAATGTGCATTGGAGCCGAATCGTTGGTGAAATTCATGCGTGCCTGTTTCATCAGGGCTGCTGATTGAAGGAAGGTGAGTTTCCCTGAGAGATTCAGGGAACGGCCATGACCAGCCTGGGTGATGATATCATCGCAAAGTGAATTGTCTGCCGGGGCGCCGAGAAGGAAGATACTGGCTTCACGGGGAACTGAACGGATCAGTTCGATCCATTTTTCAACAGGGTATTGCTTGGTGAACCAGAGCGAAGCCGGTGAAATTGTATAGTATTTCCCGGCAACAAACTGTCCGGCAACTGCCTGGTCAGCAGGAGAAGGATAAAGCCGGGGGAGTGGGTTGTTATCCGCCGCGAGATCGCTGATAAGTGCGTGGTTGCGTTTCACCTCATGGATGCCCCTGTCGATCTGATGTTTTATACGCTTCGTGAAAAGAAATGAAAGGGGATTCTTTGAAAAACCGCGGGTCTCGCCGGAACCGGAAAGAGCAGTCAGCAATCCGGTGAGGAAGAAGCGCTGAATGTTGATAACCAGGTCGTACCTTGCATTTCTGACCTCCCGGAGAACATGAATGAACCCCGAATATTTCCCATGCAGTTTATCCCAGGTTATGACCTTATGAATGAAGGGATGTCCCGAGAAAAGGGACTCATGGCCCTTTTTGACGAGGAACCCGATGGAAGCCCCGGGAAATTTTTTGTGCATCGTTTCGGCCAGTGCCGTGGAGAGGATCACATCCCCGATAGAGGCGGTTTGAATGATCAGGATTTTTTTCATCTAAACTGGAACATCAAATTCACGTAATGCCTGGTTCAGCGAGGTTTTAAGGTCGGTGGATGGTTTTCGCCTGCCGATGATCAGGGCGCAAGGCACCTGGTATACTCCCGAAGGAAACGTTTTCGGAATTGTTCCCGGGATGACAACCGATCCGGGGGGGACATAACCTTTATATTCAACCGGCTGTGCTCCGGAGACATCAAGGATCTTTGTCGATGCGGTCAGGACGACATTTGCACCCAGCACAGCTTCGCTGCCTATCCTCACTCCCTCCACCACAATGCAGCGGGAGCCAAGGAAACAATGGTCCTCAATGATAACCGGAGCGGCCTGTACAGGCTCCAGAACTCCGCCGATACCCACCCCTCCGCTCAGGTGGCAATGCTTCCCGATTTGGGCACACGATCCTACGGTTGCCCAGGTATCTACCATTGTTCCCGTGTCAATGTAGGCACCAATGTTCACATAGGAGGGCATCATGATAACACCTTCGGCAAGAAATGCACCGTACCGGGCAATGGCATGTGGCACCACCCGTACGCCCTGTTTTTTATAATTGGTCTTCAGTGGAATTTTATCATAGAACACGAATGGACCAACTTCGGTCAGTTCCATTTTCCGGATTGGAAAATAGAGAATCACAGCCTTCTTGATCCATTCATGGGTGATCCATTGCCCGCCGTCAGGTGATGCAACCCTGAGCAATCCGGCATCAAGCCGGGCAATCACCTCGCATATCGCATCACGGGTGTCGGCTTGTTTTAAAAGTTCACGGTCATCCCAGGCCGTTTCAATAAGTTGTTTAAGATCTGTCATGAATCGGGGTCAAAATGAAAATGCAAAGTGCAATATGCAGAATGCAAAATAAAAAGTAGAACATTAGCCATTTGCCAATCGTAAATCGTAAATCGTAAATCGTAAATCGTAAATCGTAAATCGTAAATCGTCACTAAGAATACTCCTTCCCAAAATTAGATAAAATTTCAAATCTTTGTACCTTTGTACCAAAATTAGGCAATGGGCAGGATTGTTGCGATTGATTACGGTCAGAAAAGGACAGGCCTGGCTGTAACGGATGAACTGAAGATAATTGCCACGGCACTTACGACAGTGAGAACGATGGATTTGCTCTCCTTCTTAAAGGACTATGCAACTAAGAACCCCGTAGAGTGTTTTGTAGTGGGCGAACCGAAGCAGATGAACAATACCGCATCAGAATCATCCGTTTATATCGAGCCTTTTGTTAAAGCATTGAAGGCCGCCTTCCCTGAAATTCCGGTAAACAGGGCCGATGAACGATTTACATCACTTCTTGCCTCGCGCACGATCAGGGAGGCCGGTTTAAAGAAAAAAGACCGCCAGGACAAGGCTTTGATCGATACGGTGAGTGCTACAATTATCCTGCAGTCCTATATGGAAATGATGAAAAATAGCATTTAATTTTCCGCCTGTCAGACTTAAAAAAGAATAACATAAAATATTTAGTTGTATGATCTTGCCAGTCGTTGCTTACGGGCACCCAGTTTTAAAGAAAGTTGCCGAGGAGATTGGCCCAGATTATCCCAACCTGAAACAAATTTTGGCCGATATATGGGAAACCATGTACGTGTCTGATGGGGTCGGTTTGGCTGCTCCCCAGGTTAACTCCTCCATCCGACTTTTTGTCATTGATGCATCGGCATTTGCCGAAAAGTATCCTGAAGCGGAACATTTTAAAAGGTCATTTCTCAATGCCACGATTTATAAGGAAGAGGGCGACGAATTTTCGTTCAATGAAGGATGCCTCAGCTTCCCGGGTTTGCGAGAGGACATCTTACGGAAGCCTGTAATTCACATGAAGTACCAGGATGAAAATTTTGAAGAACACGATGAGCGGTTCGAAGGGGTTATTGCCCGGGTTATCCAGCATGAATACGACCATATTGAAGGAATTGTTTTCGTTGACCGCATCACCTCCCTTAAAAAAATATTGCTGAAGCGCAGGTTGTCAGATATAAGCAAGGGAAATGTGGAGGTTTCATACCGGATGCTGTTCCCTCAGATGAAAAAGGCTAGAAGGTAATGCAAAATCAAAAAATCAACCGATATCATAAAAACTTGACCATGAACAGAATCGCTATTGTGTTATTTTCGGGAATCATGATGATGATGTCCGGCTGCGGGCCTTCACACGATAAAGCTATCAGGCAGATTCAAACAATGGAGAAAAGCCTGTTTTCGCGTGATGCAGTGAGTTTCAATAAACAAAAGGCAGATAGTCTCATAGCGATGTATGAAACCTTTATTAAAAAAAATCCCAAAGATTCACTGTCACCCACTTATTTATTTAAAGCGGCCAATATCGAGATGAATTCAGGTAACGGTCCAAGGGCGTTGAACATGTTCGATCAGTACCTGCAAAATTATCCCGACAAGCCAAAGGCTTCGCTTTGCTTGTTTTTCAAGGCTTTTATCTATGAAAATCTGATGAAGGATCTCGACAAGGCCCGTGAGACCTACCTGCTGTTTATTGAAAAATATCCTTCCGACGACTTTACAAAAGATGCGAAACTGGCCATCGTGAATCTTGGAAAATCACCGGATATGCTTATCCGTGAATTTGAAGCAAAGAAAAAAGCCGATAGCAGCCGTGTTGCAGATTCACTGGCGAAGAATAAAAAACCGAAAAAACACGCCTGACAATTATTGCCTCTGCACCGGCATTCTAGTATTCCAGCATTGACTGCATTGCCTCCATTGCCTCCATTGCCTGCATTGACAGATTATTTGAACAGGTTCTCCAGTAAATTAGAAAGATTGCTGGGACTGATATTTTCATAAAGTTTTCCTTCGTATGCATAGGCGATTTCGCCCCGCTCTTCGGAAACAATGATGGCGATGGCATCAGATTTTTCGGTAATCCCAACTGCAGCGCGATGGCGCAGTCCACAGAAGGTTGGAATGGTGGCTTTGTTTGAAACGGGAAGGATACAACGAGCGGCTTTGATTTGCTGTCCGATAACGATCACGGCCCCGTCATGGAGTGGGCTGTTTTTAAAAAAAATCGTTTCCAGGATGACTTCCGAAATTTTCGCATCCACAGGCTGCCCTGTTGAAACGTACTGAGCAAGTTCATTTTGCTGTGCGATGACAATCAGGGCTCCTGTTTTGGTTTCCGCCATTTTCTGGCATGCCATTACAATTTTATCTATGCTAAGGCTAACGGGGTTGTCGATTTTAAATCGCCAGAAAAGGAAACGCTTTCGCTGATTTTTGATGATCTTTGTGTTTCCTACCATCAGCAATACCTGGCGTAATTCAGGCTGGAAAACCACAATCAGGGCGAGGAAACCGACACTGATGAACTGCCCTAAAACTTCAGTGAGCAATTGCATCTGGAGGGCTTTCACAACTTTCCAGATCAGGTAGACAGCGATGATCCCGATAAAAATCCTGATGCCGGTTGTCCCCTTTACCAGGTTGTAAACTTCGTATAAAAGTACCGCGAACAAAATAATGTCGATGATGTCAACAATCCGCAATGAAAATAGCCCAACCAGTAGCATAAAGTGAAATCAAAACCTGTTCATAAAAAATCCTGCCCTGCCTCATGCGTCGCACGTCACGTATCACGCAATCTGCCTGCAAAGGTACCATTTTTCCCTAACCCAGCATGCCGACCAGCCTGATTGCTTCAACTGCCTCCTTTACATCATGAACCCTGAGGATGTTGGCACCTTTCAGCAAGGCAATGGTGTTGAGGACTGTTGTTCCGTTGAGGGCATCCGCCGCATGGATATTTAAAAATTTGTTGATCATCGATTTTCGGGAAAGTCCTGCCAGGATGGGGACACCCAGTAACCTGAACTCATCAAGATGCGTTAACAGTGAAAAATTCTGTTCAACGGTTTTGCCAAAACCGAACCCGGGATCGAGGATTACCTGCCGTACGCCTTTTTCCCGACACAGACTCAACTGTTGTTCAAAGAAGTAGGTAACTTCTGCCACAACATCCGTGTAGGATGGATTCAGCTGCATATTGGCCGGTGTTCCTTTCATGTGCATCAGGATGTAGGGAACTTTCAGAGAAGCGGTCGTTTCAAGCATGCCTACTCCGTATCGTCCCCCGTAAATGTCATTGATCATCCCGGCGCCGTGTTCCACTGCCATTCGTGCAACACGCGGCCGGAAGGTGTCTGCAGACAAGATACATCCGGGAAAATGTGTTATAATTGCTTTAATTGAAGGAATAAGGCGCCGGATCTCCTCTGCTTCGTCCACCTCCATTGCACCCGGCCGGGTAGATACCGCGCCCACATCGATGATGGATGCACCATTTAGCAGCATGGATTCCACATGGTGTAACTGTGCATCCACGATGGGGAACTTTCCTCCGTCGAAAAATGAATCGGGGGTCAGGTTCATGATCCCCATCACTACCGGGGTGGATAAATCGAGTTCCTTTGATCCGCAAAACAGTTTAGGCATGACAGGTCAGGGATAAGGTTTTAAGTGTTTCAGAATGTGCTTGTAATCGTCCGGGTGGCTGTTTTTACAATCCGGGATACTTGCAATTTGCTGACCAGAGGTCATTTTATTGATTTTTTATGTCTTGCAATATTAGCCTAAAAATGGATTTGTTCATCTTGGAATCTGAATTGATGTTTGTTCCTTATGGGACTCTTTAAATTATCAAAATTAATATTACTTTTGCAACAACAACCATTCTGATGAAAACGATTCAACGCATTGCTGCCTTTTTATTGCTGCTGGTATTCCTTTTCGGAACCACCGGGTTGTCTGTTTTTCGTCATATTTGTCACAGCAGCAATGAGAACAACACTTCAGTTTACCCTGAATTTTTCAAAAATGCTGCCTCTTCATGCTGTGCGGATGAATTGACCGGCTATACCTCTGCGGGAAGCGGGAAGGCCACGGAGTCTGATCCTTTTCAGCATTTCAATCCTGCGCCATGCTGTAAAATTATTATCTCGTTCTTTAAATTGGAGATACTAACGGTCAGGGTTGAAAAAGTGGTCTTTCACACCTTTTTTTCCAGGTATCCTCTCTATGCAATTTCATTGTTGCAGTTGCCGGTGTTTCTCCAGCCACTCTTACAGCCTGCCTATTTTCAATATCACTCCCCGCCATTGTTCGGAAAAATGCTGGTCCAGTTTCTGCACCAGATGAAGATCCCCGCCCATCCTTTCTTTGCCTGACAGATCCATTTCCAACATTCTTCTTTAGCCTTTGAGCGCTTCAGCAGTGATGGTGTCTGTTTGAATAATCTTTCTTTTTTTTTCAATTAAAACAATGGATGATGAAAAATCATTGGATTTTCAGTGTGTTTGTAATTTTAATATTAACTGCGATTGTGCACGATTGTCATGCTCAAATGGTCAGCGGTATTGTTCTTGAAAAAGATGCAAAAGGCAAAAAGACGGGGTTGCCGGGGGTGAATGTTTTTTGGCTCGGCACAACAAAAGGCACCTTCACCAATGAGTCAGGAAAGTTCAGCCTTTCGCGGTCGGGGATGAAGAAGAGCCTGCTGGTTGTGAGCCTGCTGGGTTATCGTCATGACACGGTTCCGGTATCTTCTGACAAAAACAAGGTTGAAATTGAACTCATGCCTGATGCCCAGAACCTTTCGGAGGTTGAGATCAGCGGCAAGCCCGATAATACTTTTATCTCGAAACTAAATGCCCGGAAAACGACCGTAATCACCACCGGGGAGCTGAGGAGGGCTGCCTGCTGCAACCTTGCAGAGAGCTTCGAAACAAATGCTTCAGTCGACGTTTCATATTCCGACGCCCTTTCCGGTGCACGCCAGATCCAGCTTCTCGGGTTATCGGGCATCTATGGCCAGATCATGACCGAAAATGTGCCGCTTATCCGCGGATTGGCGACTCCGTTTGGCCTTAATTATATACCGGGTTCATGGATGGAATCGATCCAGATTGCCAAGGGAACATCTTCGGTTGTCCAGGGTTATGAATCAATTACAGGGCAGATCAATGTGGAATACAAAAAGCCGGAAACAAGCGAAAAGTTTTTTCTGAATATCTTTGGCAACAGCAATCTGCGATTTGAAGCCAATGCCGACGGAGCTAAAAAGATCAATGATAAACTTAGTACCTCCCTGCTCGTGCATGCTGCAACTTCGCAATATAAATTCGACAGGAACGGCGACGGGTTCATGGACATGCCTGAAATCACCACCGTCACCGCCATGAACCGCTGGGATTATATTATTCCAAACAAGTGGGTCTCCCGGTTTGGAATTAAATATCTTTATGAGGAACGGAAGGGCGGCCAGATGGATTTCGACAAAAGTACCTGGAATACTGATACAACGGGGATTACAAACGATGGTAAAAAATATGGGATCGGGGTTACGACCTCACGGCTGGAGGCATTCTGGAAGAATGGGACCTTCATGGGAGCCGGCGGGAAATCCAGTATCGGGTTAATCCTCTCCGGAATCAACCATCAGCAGAATGCTTTCTATGGCATTGATCTTTACCATGGTCATGAACAAAATTTCAATTCCAACCTTGTATTCACGACCTCCTTCAGCGGGAATAAACACCGTATTTCAGCGGGGGCCAGTTATTTCGTGGACAATTACAGCGAAAACTTCACTCAAACCCGCCTGGAATACCGGTATCAGACCCTTCCTCCCGATTCAACAGCGACGAGGGCCGATCTCTTCACCCTGGTCGGAGATTCTGTGGTGACCTACCTCATGGACCGGAATGAATGGTCGGCAGGCGCCTTCTTTGAATATACCTTCGATCTATGCAATAAATTCGCACTGATTGCAGGCATGCGGGGTGATTACAACAGTCGTTTCGGGTACTATTTTACACCAAGGCTCCACCTTCGTGTAAATCCTTCAAAAACGACAACCATCCGGGCCTCCGTTGGGAAAGGATACCGGTCGCCTAACCTCCTTGCCGAAAACAGTTCGGTTTTTGTGAGCCAGCGTGTGCTCTATTTCGCACCTGACCTCAGAAATGAAGAGGCCTGGAACTATGGTCTGAATTTCACCTGGAACTTCACCCTCTTCAACGAAAAAGCTGAATTTTCCGCAGATGCCTACCGGACCAGTTTTGTGAAACAGGTGATCGTTGACCAGGACAGCATGCCTACAGCTCTATACTTCTATAACCTCAACGGGAAGTCCTATGCCAACAGTGCACAGGTTCAGTTTACATGCACCCCGGTCAGGCGGTTTACCATAACAACCGCTTTCCGGTACAATGATGTAAAAGTAACCGAAGGCGGGGTATTGCTGGAAAAGTCGATGGTTAACCAGTATAAAGGTTTGCTTTCACTCGGTTATGCTACTAAATTTGAAAAATGGAAATTTGACCTTACCGGCCAGCTCAATGGCCCCTCCAGGTTACCCGACACCCGGAAAATGCCGGTTTCCCTTCAACGGCCGGCATGGTCGCCGGTTTGGTTCAACCTGCTAGGACAAGTGACCAAAAAATTCAAACATTTTGAGGTGTACGTCGGAGGGGAGAACCTGGCCAATTTCCGCCAGTTGGATCCCATCTCCGAATATTTTAAACCATACCATACCCATTTTGATGCCTCCATGGCATGGGGTCCGGTTGTTGGGATTACCGTGTATGCGGGCATCAGGATGACAATAAAATAAAGCAAAATGCAAAATGCAAATTCAAAATTAAAAATTAACAAAACATACAAATTATGAAAAAGAGTTCGGTTATTTCAGGATGGATTTTTACACTGGTAGTGATGGTTGTTTTTTCCACCGCCGGTTTTGGACAACAAAAAAAATCAGACACAGTCGCGATAAAAACATCGGCAGTGTGTGGGATGTGCAAGGATCGCATAGAGAGTTGCCTGGCGTTTGAAAAAGGAGTCAAATCATCCTCCCTTGATGTGGAGACCAAGGTTGTGATTGTTATTTTCAATCCGGCTAAAACCTCCCCGCAACAGTTGAGAAAAACACTTTCAAAACTGGGATATGATGCCGACACAATCCATGCCAACCCGGCGGCTTATGCAAAACTCCCGGCCTGCTGCAAAAAGGATGCACCGAAACATTGATGTGACACACTGAACAAAACAGAATGAAAAAGGCCAACCCTATTCAGGGTCAGCCTTTTCATTCTGTGCTTCTGAAGGTTGTTATTTCTTCGAGGACTTAGTTGCAGCCGGCTTTTTGGCAACTGCTTTTTTTGCAGCCGGTTTTGCAGCAGCGGCTTTTTTCTGTTTGATCACAGCCTGCGCTGCGGCCAACCGTGCAATCGGAACCCTGAATGGGGAGCAGCTTACGTAGTTGAATCCAAGCGAATGGCAGAATTCAACGGAAGCAGGTTCGCCGCCATGTTCGCCGCAAATGCCGATCTTAAGGTCTTTGCGCGTGGAACGTCCTTTTTCAACCGCCATTTTCATCAGCTGTCCTACGCCTTCGAAGTCGATTACCTGGAAGGGATCAACAGGAAGGATTTTCTGTTCAATGTATTCGGGAACAAATCCGCCAATGTCATCACGCGAAAAACCAAAAGTCATCTGGGTGAGGTCGTTGGTCCCAAAGGAGAAGAAAGTGGCTGTCTCTGCAATTTTATCGGCAGTGAGTGCAGCACGGGGAATCTCGATCATGGTACCCACCATGTGAGGAATCTCCTTCATCTTGAATTTCTTGCAGACTTCCGCATAGATTTCGTCGATGATCACATATTGATGTTTCAACTCTTTTTCGGTACAGGTAACCGGGATCATGATCTCAGGGAGCACTTTTTTCTTTTCCTGGAGCAATTCGGCCGTTGCTTCAAAGATGGCACGAACCTGCATTTCGGTGATTTCGGGATAGGTGATGCCCAAACGAACACCACGGTGACCCATCATTGGGTTGGTTTCATGCAGGGCATCTGCACGGCGATCGAATTCTTCCTTTGTAATTTTCAGACTATCGGCGATTTTTTTCCGGGCATCTTCATTCTGAGGGATGAACTCATGCAAAGGCGGGTCGAGGGTGCGGATGGTAACAGGATATCCGTCCATGGCAGCCAGGGTTTTCTTGATATCTTCCTTTACATAAGGATAGAGTTCGTTCAATGCCTTGCGTCGTTCTTCAACGGTTTTTGAAGCAATCATCTTGCGGAGGAGGAAAAGCGGTTTATCTGCATTTTTTCCATAAAACATATGTTCGGTGCGGAACAACCCAATTCCTTCGGCTCCGAAAGCACGTGCTTTTGCAGCATCTTCCGGGGTGTCGGCATTTGTACGGATTTTCATGGTACGCACGGCATCGCATAGTTTCATGAAAGCTTGGAAATCAGGATTTTCCTCAGCAGCCTTGATCATTGGCAACTGCCCGTTGTAGATGTAGCCTTTAGAACCGTTCAGGGAGATAAAATCACCCTCATTGAGGGTGATGTCACCAATTTTCATCGTTTTTGTTGAGGCTTCAATTTTGAGGCCGCCGGCGCCAACGATACAGCACTTTCCCCAACCACGGGCAACAAGGGCCGCATGACTGGTCATTCCACCACGTGCGGTAAGGATCGCCTGAGCAGCGCGCATGCCTTCGATATCTTCGGGGTTGGTTTCTTCACGAACGAGGATCACTGTTTTGCCTTTCTTTGCCCAGGCTACAGCATCTTCGGAATTGAAGACAATTTGCCCGGTTGATCCGCCGGGACCTGCAGGGAGTCCTTTCGCCATTGGCTTGGTACTCTTTTCTGCTTTCGGATCCAGGATTGGATGGAGAAGCTCATCAAGCTGGCTTGGTTCAACACGCGAAACAGCTTCTTCTTTGGTGATCAGTTTCTCATTGAACATATCCACGGCCATTTTTACAGCAGCAGGACCGTTTCGTTTGCCAACACGGCACTGTAGCATGTATAACTTGCCATCCTGGATCGTGAACTCTATGTCGAGCATATTGCGGTAATGCTTTTCCAGGGAACGTTCAATTTTGTGAAGTGCCTTGTAGACAACAGGCATCGCCGTTTCCAGGGATTCCAGCTTCATGGTATGCTCATTCTTGCCAATTTCGTTGATGGGGTTTGGGGTACGGATACCTGCTACCACATCTTCGCCTTGTGCATTTGCCAGCCATTCACCATAAAAATAATTTTCACCGGTGGCAGGGTTGCGTGTGAAAGCGACTCCAGTAGCTGAAGTATCCCCCATGTTGCCGAAAACCATTGACTGAACGGTGACCGCTGTTCCCCATTCATCGGGAATTCCTTCGAAACGGCGGTACGAGATGGCACGTTTGCCGTTCCAACTCTGGAATACAGCGCCAACAGCGCCCCAAAGCTGCTCCATCGGATCCTCTGGGAATGGAGTGCCAAGTACTTCCTTGACTTTTTTCTTGTAGATGTCAATAAGGGCTTTCAGGTCTTCAGCTGTAAGGTCTGTATCACTTTTAGCGCCTCTTTTTTCCTTCATTTTATGAAGTTCCTTTTCGAGCTGAACACGAACACCCTGTCCCTCCTTTGGTTCAATGCCTGCTGCCTTCTCCATCACCACGTCAGAATACATCTGGATAAGCCGGCGCTGGGAATCATACACAAAGCGGGGGTTCTTGGTTTTTTTAATAAACCCCTCTCGGGTGATATCATTCAACCCTACGTTCAACACGGTTTCCATCATGCCTGGCATCGAAGCCCGTGCACCTGAACGGACGGATACAAGAAGGGGATTGGTCTTGTCGCCAAAAATGGCGCCCATCTCTTTTTCTGTTGCTTTCAGACTGTCGGCAATCTGCTTCTTTAATTCCTTCGGATAGGATTTTTTATTTTGTTGATAATAAGTACAAACCTCTGTGGTAATTGTGAAACCGGCAGGTACTGGAAGTCCGATGTTTACCATCTCGGCGAGGTTTGCACCTTTACCGCCAAGCAGATTCTTCATTTCGGCCGTACCTTCGGCTTTTTTACCACCAAAATAGTAGACGTACTTGTTTTCTTTAGCTTGTTTTGCCATAATTGACATCATTTAGGTTAGTGAAAAAATTTGAAGCGGCAAAAGTACAAATAAAAACGCTTATAACCGTGAAATTCAGGGAGAAAATTTACTAACAGAGCCTGTCGAATTTAATAATGGAGCGGGCCAATATTATTCATATTCCAGAGAATCCATTGCTGTCTCCCGCGGATGTAAGGCGTAGGCGATGCCGGATCCCATTTAAGCGGATTGGGAAGTATTGCAACAATCAGGGCAGATTCGCCCCGGGAGATTTTTGAAGCAGATTTCCCGAAAAATTTCTGAGATGCTGACTCTGCACCGTAAATGCCGTTCCCTGTTTCGATGATATTCAGGTAAACTTCCAGGATCCGTTTTTTCCCCCACACAAACTCGATCAACACGGTGAAATAAACTTCAAGCCCTTTGCGAACCCACGACCGCTGAGGCCAGAGAAACACATTCTTGGCTGTTTGCTGGGAAATGGTACTTGCTCCCCGCATCTTTTTACCCTGTTTTTTGGCATTGAACTCCTTTGCCTTTTCAATGGATTCAAAATCAAACCCGGAGTGTTCCATGAAAAGGTTGTCCTCCGAAGCCACCACTGCCAGCGGCAGGTTTGGCGACATATTGTCTAAATCAATCCATTTATGTTGTAACCTGATGGTTTGCCCGCTCCATGACTGTTCCATTACCCTGATGATCATGAGCGGTGTAACCGGGGGATTGATGAATTTATACAGGATGACGAAAAACAGTGATGAGGCAAAATATATGATGATGAAGTACTTGAAGAAATTCAAGGCGCGGAGTAAGAATTTTTTCACCTGGAAGAAGGGATTATCTGATTAATATGAATCGTCAGTTTCGTGCCTTTTTTGTCGCCGATAACCGCCTGGGAAAAACTTGGCTGATTGCCAACCAGCATACCACATTTACCGCTGGAATTGACCTGGACAAAACTGATTTGTGAATAAAAGTAGGGCCCCAGGGAGCCTTCTTCCGCACCCGTTATCGCATCGATGACATGGTATGTCCCATTGTGCCTGTTTTCATCCGGTGTCTCGATTACCACTTCCATATTCGCATCGTCATCAAGGTTAGCGGATCCTACTGATAACCCGGCGGTACTTGTAGTGGAGTATGTCCATCTTTGCGAGAACTGTGCATTGACCGGAGAATAAATTGCAAATAAGACAATTGCAAAAAGCATTGTGTGAAAATTGTTTTTCATATCAGGGCTGGTTTATGTTAGTATTCAAAACTGATATACAAACTCAATCAGAAAAGTGCTAAAATGCCATGAAGTCACAGAAGCTCACCAGACATATCCTGGAAAGTTGCCTGATGGGTTATTTGGATTTCTCGGAAATATACCGGTCGAGCTCAGTTTTGGATTTTTCGGAATGCAGTGCATCTTTAACCTCAGAATAATTGTCGCGATCGTAGGTGTGGTCATAAGCATATTTGGCAAAACTGAGCCGGGAGGATTCACTGTTGAAAACATATATAACCATTTTTACCTGAGATACCATCAGGCAGTGCGTTTCAGCCATTTTTTTTGCGGCACTGAGCTGCATTGGTTCAAACGGGCGGGCGCTGATCCCGACAAGCTGTCCATTGAAATCCGGTTCTGACAAGGGATTGTCACATCCGGATGTTTTCGTGGATGTCGTTG
The DNA here is from genome assembly GCA_903828645.1 of uncultured Bacteroidales bacterium. Lineage (GTDB taxonomy): Bacteria > Bacteroidota > Bacteroidia > Bacteroidales > FEN-979 > CAIVAT01. The sequence continues at coordinate 5,924 of CAIKNA010000190.1, read as the reverse complement.
CGTCGCCTTTTTTCGGTTGATCTGACTTGTTCTCATTCGGGGTGGGGGAGGAGGGTGCAGCAGCGGCAGAAGGTGGTGCGTTCTTTTCGGTAGTTGATCCATCCATCCACTCAGAGGTGGTCGATTCAAGGGTATAATCGCCTTTTTGATTTTTCTCAACCTTGAAAAACATCGTGCCATGAGGTTTGTTGAATACGAGTTTGGTAATTTCTTTGACCGAGGCATCGGGAAAAACCACCTTTAATTTGAAAGTCGGGCCGCCTGGATTAGCAGTTTCAACCCTGGCAGCAGGTTCACTGTTATGGCTGGTATTGCCGGTGAAAAGGGTGAATTTTTCGCCTTTGGGCGCAAATACGACCACGTTGTTGATCTGAGCAATGGTGCTCATGGTTAGGGCCGCAAGTAATATTACCAGGAAAAAACGTACACTTGTTTTCATAGCTCGGATAATTAATTTGAGCAAATATAGTTTAAAAGGAATTTATTTTTACAAGGAGGTGAATTTTTAGATTTTTACTTTCAGCCAATGCCGGAAATTCTGAATTCAGAGAGGTGGCATATTGAAAAAACAATCCGTTTCCCTACCTTTGCTGTTCCAAAACTAACAGATCTATGAGCAATTTTATCGGTATCCGGCACGAGGATAAATACAAACTTGAACGAAGAGCCCCGCTTACGCCCAAACATGTAGCCCGGCTTGTGAAACAAAAAAAACTCGACATCATCGTTCAAACATCCGAAAAAAGAGTTTTCTCGGATGAAGAGTATATTCTTGCCGGAGCGAAGATTGCAAAAGACCTGAAAAAATGTTCTGTCATCTTTGGTGTCAAGGAGATGCCAGAATCTTTTTTCGAACCTGAAAAAACCTATGTGTTTTTCGCTCACGTGGTCAAAGGTCAGCCATATAACATGGATATGTTGCGCCAGATGATGAAAATGAAATGCAACCTGATCGAATATGAAAAAGTCGTCGACGAACAGGGCAAACGCCTGATATTTTTCGGACGATATGCCGGCATGGCGGGTATGATCAATTCTTTGTGGGCGCTCGGATTGCGACTTAAGGAGGCCGGATACAGTTCCACCCTGGTGAAATTGAAACAAGCCCACCATTATCATTCCCTCAATGAGGCTAAGGATGATGTTTCTGCCATCGGACAATTGATCGCCGAAAACGGGATTCCCCATGAATTGCGGCCATTCGTTATCGGGTTCACAGGGTATGGGAATGTCTCCCAGGGGGCACAGGAAATCATAGGATTGCTGCCAGTGAAGGAAATTTCACCAGCTAAATTGCTTGACTTGCACCGCAGGAAAAAACTGCCCGATAATATTGTTTACAAGGTCATTTTCAAGGAAGAGGACCTTTTCGAACATGTTGACGGCGAACCGTTCGATCTGCATGACTATTATTCAAATCCGCACTATTACCGTAGTAAGTTTGAAAAATATATTCCGTACCTCTCCATGCTGATTAATTGTGTATACTGGGATAAACGTTATCCACGACTGGTAACCAAACAGTATCTGAAAAAACTGTTTGCCAGGGGGGAGCCAAGGCTTACCGTTATCGGGGATATCAGTTGTGACGTGGAGGGAGCGGTGGAATGTACATTAAAACCCACTGAAATTGATGATCCGGTTTTTGTGTATGACCCTGATACGGAACAGATCACAATGGGGTACAAGGGAGATGGAATGCTTATAATGGCCGTTGACATTTTACCCGCTGAATTGCCGCGTGATTCATCCGATGGTTTTGCAGATGTGCTGGTGAATTTTGTAAAACCGATTGCCGATGCAGATTTTAACGAACATTATGATGATCTCGACCTCCCGAAACCAATTAAAAAAGCATTGGTTCTGCACAAAGGCGAATTCACACCGGAATATAAATATATGGAGGAGTATTTAAAATAATCAGAGATTGACCCCCACCTGTACACCAAAAATTTACGAAATGAAAAAGATACTGATTCTCGGCTCCGGGCTCGTTGCCAAACCTATTATTCAATATTTGCTCTCCAAAAACTACCAGCTTACGGTTGCTTCCAATACACCCGATCGTTCCGACAGGATGATTGCAGGCAACACCAATGGTATTTCCCGGTTTTGGGAGGCAGGTGATGAAGATTCACTCAGATTGATGATTGCAGACCATGATATAACGGTGAGTCTGCTTCCCTATGTTTTCCATGTGATGGTTGCGAGGCATTGTGTCGCCCTGAAAAAGAATATGGTGACAACATCGTATGTGAAACCTGAAATGTATGAACTTGATGTCGCGGCAAAAGAGGCCGGTATCATCCTGCTGAATGAAATGGGACTTGATCCGGGAATAGATCACATGTCGGCCATGCGCATCATCGACCATATACACGAACGCGAAGGAGCTGTCCTTGAATTTTATTCGATCTGCGGTGCATTGCCTGCACCGGAGGCTGCCGGAAATCCGTTCAGGTATAAGTTCTCGTGGAGCCCGAAAGGGGTTGTTCTTGCCGGAAACAATGATGCCGTATACCTGCACCATGGGAAAGTGGTTGAATTGCCTACCCGCGAGTTATTTAAAAATCCGTTCTGTGTAAATTTTCCTGAAGTAGGTGAGCTCGAGGTCTATCCAAACCGTGATTCCCTTGCATACAAGACAATTTACGGCATTCCTGAGGCTCAGACCATGTTCCGCGGAACATTCCGTTATAAAGGATGGTGCGAAACCCTTGATGCCATAAAACGGTTAAACCTTATCTCTCCTGAAAAATATGATATGACGGGCATGACCTATGCTGAAATGGTTAAAACGCAGATGGGTCAACCAGTCAGCACTTCAACCCTCAGGAGCCAGGTTGCCGGCTTTCTGGGTATTTCTGAAAGTTCTCACGCCATTGAAGCAATTGGCTGGCTGGGGCTTTTTGAAAACACCGCGATGAACCGTACCGTTGATTCCACTTTCGAAGTTACATCCGACCTGATGATTGAAAAGATGAACCTTGGAGAGACGGAGCGCGACATGGTTGCCATGCAGCATATTTTCCTTGCTGCTTTTTCCGATGGCAGAAAAGAGGTGATCCGGTCACGAATGCTCGACTTTGGAACTCTGGCCACAGATACTTCAATTGCCCGCACGGTTGCACTGCCGGCAGCAATCGGAGTGGAGATGATCCTGGATGGTCAGATTAACGTCAAAGGGGTGCATATTCCCGTAATTCCTGCAATCTACCATCCGGTTCTTGACCAGCTTGAAAAACTGGGGATCAAAATGGTGGAAGAATATGGGTTGCCTCTCGCTGAGATGATCAATAACTAAGCCAGGCTCCCTGTACCTCCCCCGGGAGAAAATCCTTTCAGGTGGCACTATTCAATTTCGAATTTTCAAATCCTCAAATGGTAACTAAATTATGGGAATAGGTGAAATTATCGTAGTTCTGATTGTGGCTATCGTATTGTATGCAGTATTTAGCATGCGAAAAAAAACGGATGCTCCCGGCTCTGCACCAAATGAGTCAGAATCTTCCGGAGCCCAACCTTCAGGGAACGGGCAGGAAAACCCTCTGAACACAAGGGCACAACGAAAGCCGGGATATGCCAAGTGGGTCGGAGGAGGCCTTGGCTGGGTCTTTGGAGGGCCAATCGGGGCCATCCTGGGGGTTGCCCTGGGCTCCATGTTTGATGGCATGAATTCAGGAAATGCTACATACCAGGGAACTCATCGTGGTGATTTTGCCATGAGCCTGCTTGTGCTTTCAGCTGCCGTTATGAAAGCCGACCAGAAAATAGTTAAAGCGGAGCTTGAATTTGTCCGCAATTTCTTTGTCAACCAGTTCGGTCCCGACGAGGGAAACCGGCTGATAAAGATGCTCCAGGAAATTTTAAAACAGGATATCAACATACAGGAAGTTAGTATACAGGTTGGCCAGTTTACCGATTACCCGGTTAAGCTTCAACTCGTTAATTACCTGTTTGGAATTGCTGCAGCCGACGGGCAATATCATCCCGACGAAGTTGATATGATATCCACCATTGCAGGTTACATGGGCGTCCGCTCAGGCGATTTTACCTCCATCAAAGCAATGTTTGTAAAAAGCACAGGTTGGGCTTATGATGTTCTCGAAATATCATCCAATGCCACCAATGAAGAGGTGAAAGCAGCTTATCGCGACATGGCCAAAAAGCATCACCCCGATAAAGTCGCCCACCTTGGCGATGATATCAGGCTGTCTGCCACGGAGAAATTTCAGAAAATCAGTGCAGCTTACGACGAAATTAAAAAACAACGGGGTATTAGTTAAATATTAGACCCCTTGAAAACCGGGGAACTTCTCAGGTCAGGCTGGGAGAGTTCCAGCCATTGTGGCGCAGAATGAACTCCGGGATGATGGCTTGTTTTCAAAACATACCTGTTTACCAGACGAAATGGAACCAGTACTGAAAAAAAGCATGGACTGTACAACACAGCCCATGCTCCAAACTAAATAAACGCAAACAGACAAACGAAAACAAAACAAAACAATTTTCCGGTTAATCAATCAGCACAATCCGCCTTACCTGGGTTGTGTTTCCTGAATTAATCCGAATAAAATAGATACCCCTGGGCTCCAGCGAAAGATCCATAGTATATTCCTCCGAACCCGTGCACACCTTTGAGAATATTGTCTTTCCACTGATATCCATGATTGAAACACCCAGAACCTGGTCCCTGGTTCCGGGCGTATTAAATTTAAAAATTCCTTTTGTCGGGTTAGGGTAAACCTGCAGGTCGGTAAAAGATTGCTCGCTTACGCCAACAGTTGATGCTGCCTGGGTGACGGTAACAGTTTGAGGCGTCAGACCTGTGACTGTTACGGTAAGGGTTGCAATCCGTATAGCATTAATTGCATTAGTCGTAAAACTCGCGGTAATTGTCGCGTTGCCGCTTCCTGAAGAATTTACGGTACACCATGCAGCGCTGCTGGATACAGTCCAGCTTGTATTTGAAGTTACATTGAATGATGTAGTGCCTGCAAGAGCGGCGACATTTTGGTTTGAAGGCCCTACAGTAAGCAAAGGCGCTGCAGCGTCCTGTGTCACGGTAACAGTTTGTGCCGGTAGCCCTGCAACTGTGACAGTAATCGTTGCAACCCGTGAAGAAAATGAAGTATTCTCTGAATAGGTGGTGCTGATGGATCCGTTTCCTGAACCACCCGTGGTTACCGTACACCAGGAGGCATTGCTGCCGGTTGTCCACGATGAGTTTGACGATACTGTGAAAGACGTTGTCCCTGCGGATGAAGTTACACTTCTGTTTGAGGGGGAAACCGACAGGGTAGGGGTGAAAACTGAAGCCGTAAAGGTACCTGCCATTCCCGGTGCATGAGGGGTGCAAACATAAGCGTAAGAACCGGCAACAGTTACCTTATATTCAAAAGAGGTATTGGAACTGTTTATCGGGGAATCCCAGGAAGCGGCACCTGCAGGAATCGCCCCTGGTGTTGAAGTTGTCGTATGACCTCCTGCACTCAGCACCCATCGTATAGTGTCACCTACATAAACGTTAAGGCTGGATGGGTTAAAGAAGAAGTTCCCGACCATAACCTGGTGTTTAACCGCGAAGGAACCTTTGCTGACTGCCAATGCAGAAATAAATGCCAGGATAAAGATAAAGTATATAGATTTTTTCATAGGATTTTGTTTGAAGTAATTTAGACTAAATAAATACAAATATACATCATTTATTCATGAAAAATCATTCCCGTAAAAAAAAATCCTGAATTTAATGGAAAACTACCTTAATCGTGAAATCTCCAGGCGATGCCAAATTTGAAAGCGGCATCCTGCATTGGGTAGTTAGGGGTGGTAAAGTAATCGCGGCCCATAAAACTGGCATTAAAATGAGTATAGGTTAAAAAGAACCTTGCCCGCTGTATTTTCAGGTTGATGAAAATGTCCAT
>CAIKNA010000189.1 GCA_903828645.1 uncultured Bacteroidales bacterium | reverse complement strand
TTTACCGCTAAAAAACAATAAAACCAAATCAAGTTATTGACAATCATTTGTTTATAACTACGTCAGAAATGGATATGTATAAATGTTATTATAAATTTATTTAACCAAATCAGCCCCGCCGACTTTTCGGAGTGGGCTCAAAACTCAATACACTTTCAGAAATAGAAGATTGTAAGAAACTGAAAGGCAGTAAAAACGCGCATCGTATCCGGATCGGCGATTATCGTTTAGGTTTTATCTTTGAAAAACAATCTATCGAATTTATCCGCTGTTTACATCGTAGTAAAAATTATGAGCATTTTCCTGGTTGAAAACACAGGTCAACCGCTTTATCGAGCTCCAGGTGCCCGCTTACCTTTCTTTTCCACCGCAAACAACCCTGCCGTGTAACGATCATATAGCTCAAACAGGTACTCTATTCGCTTGGTCTCATTTATAAAGGGCTGAGCCCTGTAACACAGGTCAACTGCCTTATCGAGCTCCTGGTGAGCCTTTACAAGGTCTGGAGGCATGGTCAAAGGGTCGTACAGATCGGCCAGGCTACTGCCGGGAAATTTTGCCCTGGTGTCAAGTACTTTTTGGGCGGCATCTTAAATTATTTTCATCTGCTTGTCGGAAGGATTCTCCGGCCATGGATAGTTATTATAAACAATATCATTGGAGTACCTGTAATCGCTTTTTATTCTGCCACAGACAAAGTGAATTCAGATTTGGTGCATTTCTGATGTAAGAACACCAAAATGAAATAAGGTGGCATTGGGGACAGCGTTACAGCTGTCGGCAACTATGTTATCATGGGTAAAAAAACCTATTGGGATATATTTTCGATTCTCAGATGAGTGTCGGGGTAGTAAAATAAAATTGGCAACAGGTTGTCTGTTTTCAGTAAATAACGTTGGATACCTTGCCCACTTTATAGTTGCCGCCTTTTTACTCGATAACCTGAATTTTTTAACTGCCTCGACTTATGTTCAACCAGGATCGTACCTTTCCAAAGCAGGTCGATGTAGCCGGTGGAATCGTCCAGCCGCTTGACCGGCTTTTCAAAACTGGCAACTTTACGGCAGTTAAGCCCAAATACGTTGAAAAAACCGTCCCAAGTTGACCCCGGCAAGGTCAAAAAAGAAATGGTCGCCAGTGAACCCACCGGGTACCTTTTTTTGCAATTTGCATTTTGTGTTCAACAATCAGCCCATGGATGGTTGTTCCATGGCAATAGTAAACGATGGTTGCAGCCCGCCAGGCCTCCACCAACTTTATATCCAGGCTTGGGCAGTGTGCAGGCAATAACTGAAAACCTCGGGGAGAAAAGGTCCATTGAGACCAGGGTTGCGGCGTTGGAGCATTTGTCAGGGAGGACTGGTTAGAGCTGGATGGACCTTGCCAGTGATGTCAGTTCAGTTGAAAAAGGTTGACGTTGGAAAAATTAATGAGTAAATTTGGCGAGAACAACCTCAATACATTTTTACATGACCAGGGAAGAACTCTTGAGTCTCTCACCGAAAGAGAGGCTACTTTTCTCGCGCAGTTTAATTCATTGCACACAGCAGGAGTTAGATTCAATCGAGCAGTCACAAAGAGAAGCCTTGAAGATGTATTCGGAAAGGAGGAAGCGGCTAGACAGCTCTCCTTGTTCCAACAACGAGAAGGAGTCCTCAAAGGAGCAATAGACTTTATTGACTCTTATCACAAGGCCATCTTAGGCCTATTCCAGGGTTCAGACGTTCCTACAATTATTCGGGAAAAAGAAGTCTGAAAGTGTATGTAAATCCGAGCGGACAGGCACAAAAAAGGCCGTAAATCATTGATTCACAGCCTGATTTGATTTTGAAAAGTTGTCCGACTAGGGGTCGAACCTAGACTCTAATGATCCAGAATCATTTGTGTTGCCAGTTACACCATCGGACAATCTGAGCGCAAAATTAATACATTTTTTGCTAGAATGTCAAGTTTTATTTTACTTTTTCAACCTTTGACCACGAATCTTTCAACGGGACCACCCGGTTGAAGACCAGCTTTTCGGGCGTTGAATCCTTATCCACCGAAAAATAGCCTGTCCGTTCAAACTGGTATTTGTCGAATATACCGGCAGCGGATGACCCGGAGGTGGTATATCCGGCGGTTTTAACCGCCGGTTCTATCACAGCAGACAACACCGCCGGTTCTATCCAGGCGGTAATAACCTTCAGCGAATCGGGGTTCAGGTAATCCTTATAGGTTTTTCCCTCTTCGTTGTCGTCGGGGTTCTCTTTTGTAAACAGCCTGTCGTAAAGCCTGATCTCAGCCTTGATGGCATGCTTTTCAGAAACCCAGTGCAGGGTCCCTTTCACCTTCCTGTTGCTTTCGGGCATCCCGCTTCTTGTTTGCGGGTCGTAGGTGCAATGGATTTCGGTGATTTCGCCCGTTCCGGGGTCCTTCACGGCACGTTCGCACCGGATGATGTAAGCAGCCTTCAACCGCACCTCGCGCCCCGGAGCGAGGCGGAAAAACTTGTTTGGGGGATCTTCCATGAAATCGTCCCGCTCAATGAAAAGGGTTTTTGAAAAGGGCATTTTCCGTTTCCCCTTCAATTCATCTTCGGGATTGTTCACACACTCCATCTCCTCCACAAGGTCTTCGGGATAGTTATCGATGATCACCTTCATAGGGTTCATCACCGCCATGAGCCTGTTGGCCCGTTTGTTAAGATCTTCGCGGACGCAGAATTCGAGCAGGCTTACGTCGATAACATTGTCGCGTTTGGCAACGCCGATGGTCTCCGCGAAATTTCGGATGGATTCGGGTGTAAACCCGCGCCGGCGCAAACCGCAGATGGTGGGCATCCGCGGGTCGTCCCAGCCACTCACGTTGCCGTCGCGGACCAGTTCCAGCAATTTCCGCTTGCTCATTACGGTATAGGTCACATTGAGCCGGGCAAACTCAATTTGCCTCGGCACATAGATGCCGATCTCCCGGATAAACCAGTCGTAAAGCGGCCGGTGGACTTCAAACTCCAGGGTGCAGATCGAGTGTGTGATCCGTTCGATGGAATCCGACTGGCCATGGGCGAAATCGTACATCGGGTAGATGCACCACTGGTCGCCGGTGCGGTGGTGATGCGCGTGCAGGATGCGGTAGAGCACGGGGTCGCGCATGTGCATGTTGGGAGAGCCCATGTCGATCTTGGCCCGCAGCACCCTCGAGCCATCGGGAAATTCCCCGGCCCTCATGCGTGAAAAAAGATCGAGATTTTCGTCGACGGTCCGGCTGCGGTATATGCTCTCCTTCCCCGGCCGTGTAGGCGTTCCCCGTGTTTCGCCGATCTCCTCGGCGGTCATGTCGCAAACGTAGGCCTTCTCCTTCCTGATGAGGATCAGGGCATACCCGTAAAGCTGTTCAAAATAATCTGAGGCGTAAAAAAGGCGCTCCTCCCAGTCAAAACCAAGCCACCGCACATCTTCCATGATGGAATCGACATATTCAACATCCTCTTTCACAGGATTCGTATCGTCGAAACGAAGGTTTGTTTTCCCGTTGTATTTCTTCCCAAGTCCGAAATTCAGGCAGATCGATTTGGCATGACCGATGTGAAGGTAACCATTGGGTTCAGGCGGGAAACGGGTATGCACACGACCATCGTTGACCCCTGTCCTTATATCTTCTTCGATAATTTCTTCAATGAAATTAAGCGACCGGGCTGCTTTCTCTTCCTCCGGGATTTTTGTATCTTCCATAAACTATCTCTTTCTGACTGCAAACTTAATACAATTTAAAAAACTTGACTCCGGTTCACCGGAATTTGATAATTTCACCGCCGAAAACAACATTTTATGGGAACCATTCTGCTCGAGGGTATGGAGTTTTTTGCCTTTCACGGCTGTTTTAAGGAAGAACAGATCATCGGCACAAAATTCATCGTTGATATTCAGATAGAAGTCGACACCGCAGTTTCCGAGATTTCAGACCGCCTGGGAGATACTACCGATTACGTGGGGCTTTACAGGTGTGTAAAAAAAGAGATGGAGCAAAAGTCGCATTTGCTGGAGCATCTCGCGCGGCGCATCGTTGATGCTGTGACTGCGCAATTTCCATCCATCCTGGCCATTTCGTTGAAAATCGCCAAGATCAATCCACCGATGGGAGGAAAGATGCAGCAGGTAAGTTTTAAAACGGATTGGAAGAAATGAAATAGTTGTAATTGTAAAACTTTTTGTAATTTTGCCCTCCCATTTACCATGGTTTCGTGGCCGAGTGGCTAGGCAGCGGTCTGCAAAACCGTCCACAGCGGTTCGACTCCGCTCGAAACCTCTGATAATGTGTAACTTCTGAGATGTTATATTTCAGAAGTTACATTTTCAGCCTTTTACCTTTTTTGGGGTTAAGAATTTTGACTTAACGAGTGCCCGCTCAACGCAACAAAGGGAGAGCCTTAAAAAGCATTGTTTCAGTTTTTTTTGTTGCGATTTAACGTCTCGTTATGCAGAGGGCTTTACTGAGTTTTCAAATTTTTTCTTCCTGAAATACTCAATTATTTCCTCTTTTGTCATCTTTGACAACTTTTCACTCAACCTTTTTCTTTGTTCACGCATAAATTCAACTGCGTCAAACGTTTTTTTAGTCGTTATCTCCATATGTCATAAAATCTCTTGGCGAACGGATTTCAATTTGCTTATACCCATTTTTAATGTTAATTGCATTATAGCCTCGAATTCTCTGAACATTTACTATGTGTTTAAAATTCCAGCTAATCAAAAAATCAGCCCGATTTATTGTGGCAAGGGCTATGTGTAAACAATCCGGAAGACTTGTTTGTCCTACAACTTTCTCCAGAATGTACCGGGTTGCCAAATCAACTGCTTCTTCATTCGCTTCAATGAACTCAGTATCTTCAATTTTAATATTTTCCACCAGTTTCTTAACATTATCGGGAGCAAGGGATAACTCTTCCTGAGTTACCGTTGAAAAAAGCAATTTAAATTCTCCTTTATTGAGCCTCTCAAAGAGTGGTTTCGTGAATTCCGCAAATTCTTCATCATAATAACCACCAAAAACGGATGTGTCTATGTATAATCTTTGTTTCATGTTATAAAGGTAAGAAAAACTCAATTATTCAGACATTATTTCTAATACCAGGTTTCCTTTGCCTTGTGTATAACAAGTATGGATTTCATATGCAAATTACGAAAAAAATCAAATATAGAGTTTGAAATGCAACCTACTCAACCGGTATGTTTTTGGAACGGGTATTCTATTTCCCCCGCGGATAGAGAAGATATTCGCTGATAAGGACCAGTAAAAGTGTGAAGGCACTGCTCAGCAATGCACGCACGAAGGTTTCGACGAACTCGTTGAGCCGGAAAATCTCCAGGTAGAAAAAGGCGAAATGATGGATCAGTATCAGGATGATGCTGTAATAGAGAAACCATTTGAGCCCCTGGTTCCGCAGGGAGGGGGTTTCGCCAAGCAGGGATTCCGGCCCTGAAGAAATGGCAGAGATCACGAAGGGCCGGGCAAAAGCCATCATCACACAGGCGGCCGCATTGAGCCCGATGGTATTGGTAAAAATATCGACACTCCATCCCAGCACCAAGGCCGCGACAAGCAACATCCATTTCGGTGTGTCAAAAGGGAGTAAAAGAATAAAATAGATGTAAAAATAGGGGTTGATGTACCCGCTCAGGTTGATATGATTCAGGATCAGGACCTGGAAAAAGATCAGAAAGAAAAACCGGATGATGTTGAAAAATACGGTCCTGGAGGTCATTACTGGGTTTTAAAGGAGGCTTTCAATTCTTCTTTTTCTTTACGCATCATGTCCACAACCACTTCAATATATCCAAGGCTGTTGAAGTCGGTTGAAAATAATATCTCCCCGTTGTTGAAGTTCTCATCCTGGGCATTTTTAAAACCGGAGATGGTTCCGATCATCAACCCCTCCGGGAAAATATCGGAATTGCCGCTGGTGATAATGGTATCCCCCTTGACCATCACGATATGCTTGGGAATCTCCCTGACCTGTCCTTTCCGGTAATTTCCCCCGTTCCATTCCACATTCACCAGCTGGTTGTTCTTCTTAAACTTCCCTGAAATACGGCTGTCTTTATTGAGCATCGACATGATCCAGCTGAAATGGGGCGAAACGCTTACCACCTGCCCGACGATTTTATTCCCGATGATCACCCCCATGTGATTTTCAATGCCGTGCATCGAGCCCTTGTTGATCATCAGGAAATTGTTCCGCTTGTTGGTGGAGTTGCTGATCACCTTGGCGCTGATGTATTTGTATTCAAGGTGGACGATTGAATCCTTTTTATAAAAGATGTTCACATCGGTTACGTAGAATGCCTCCGGTATGCGTGAATGGAGCTTGGCCATCTCTTCGATCAGCACCCTGTTTGTCTTCCCGAGCGAAAAATATTCCGAGATCCCGTTGAACATGCTGTTGACCGACCCGGAAACGGCATTTGAGACCGAGTAGAGGGAACTTTTCTGGAATTCGTTGTAATTGAAAAGCAGAACCAGCGAAATGGTTTCCAGCAGCAGGAAAAGGAAATAGAAGTAGTGCTCCCGGAAAAACAGAAAAAGATTCCGCATGGTACCTCTTACTTGATGAGGAACGTGAATTTATCAAAATTTTTCAATGCGATCCCCGTTCCGCGCGCCACGGCACGCAAGGGATCTTCGGCAACATGCACTTTCAGTTTTGTTTTCAGGTGAATGCGTTTATCGAGTCCGCGCAGCAGGGCCCCTCCCCCGGTGAGATAGATGCCGGTTTCGAAAATATCCGAAGCCAGTTCCGGCGGAGTCATCTCAAGCGCGTTCAACACGGCAGCTTCGATCTTGGCTACCGATTTATCGAGACAATGGGCAATTTCGGCATAGTTCACGATCACCTCCTTGGGAATTCCCGTGAGCAGGTCGCGGCCATGTACGGCATAGTCGGGCGGCGGATTGTCAATGTCGGCAATGGCTGCCCCGACTTCAATCTTGATGCGCTCGGCGGTACGTTCGCCCACATTGATGTTGTGCTGTTTGCGCATGTATTCTTCGATGTCGGCATTGAATTCGTCCCCCGCGATGCGGATGGATTTGTTGTTCACAATCCCACCCAGTGCGATCACTGCAATTTCACTGGTCCCCCCGCCGATGTCGATAACCATGTTGCCTATGGGTTCGAGTACATCGATCCCGATACCAATGGCAGCGGCCATGGGTTCATGGATCAGGCGGACCTCTTTGGCGCCGGCCTGTTCGGCAGAGTCTTTTACGGCTCGTTCTTCCACCTCCGTGATCCCCGAAGGGATGCAGATAACCATCTTGAGGGCCGGGGGAAACCATGATTTACGCAAGTCGATCATCTTGATCATTGCGCGGATCATGTGTTCGGCTGCCTGGAAATCGGCAATGACCCCTCCCCTGAGCGGCCGGATGGTCTTGATGTTTTCATGCGTCTTCCCGTGCATCATCTGGGCCCTTTTCCCTACTGCGATGATCTTCCCCGAACTGCGTTCGATGGCCACGATGGAGGGTTCGTCAACAACTACTTTGTCATTGTATATGATGATGGTATTGGCAGTACCCAGGTCTATTGCGATCTCTTTTGTAAACAATCCCATTATTTCAATATTTAATGTTTAAAATGTCGTATCCCGGTAAAAACCATGGACATATCGTTCTCGTTGCAATAATTCACCGAATCAACATCCCGGATGGAGCCTCCCGGTTGTATCACCGCTGTAATGCCTGCTTCATGCGCGATCTCCACGCAATCGGCAAAAGGAAAAAAGGCATCCGATGCCATCACCGAACCCGCAGGATCGAAACCGAAAGCGCGGGCCTTGATGATGCCCTGCCGGAGTGCATCCACACGCGAGGTCTGACCCATGCCGCAGCCGACAAGCTGGTTGTTTTTGATCAGCACAATCGTATTCGACTTCAGATGCTTGACTACTATATTTGCAAAAACCAGTGCCTCGGTCTCCTCCGGCGATGGCCTCTTATTGGTAACGTATTGAAAATCTGTTATCTGTTCCGACGCCAGGTCCTTATCCTGTTCCAGAACTCCATTCAGGATAGACTTGAATTGCTGCTGCGGGAACTTAAACGGATTTTTTTGCAAAATTATTCTATTTTTCTTTGACTTTAAGAGATTAAGTGCATCATTTTCATACCCGTCGGCAATTAAAATTTCAAAAAACAGTTTGTTGAGCTCTCCGGCGGTGTCAGCCTCTATGGTTCCATTGGCAATGATGATGCCGCCATAGGCTGAAACAGGATCGCAGGCAAGTGCGTCGAGCCAGGCTTGTTTGAGGGAGGGCCGGCTGGCAATGCCACAGGGGTTTGTGTGTTTCACAATGGCAACGGTCGGCTCCGAAAACTCACCTGCCAGGCTAATGGCGGCGTCAACATCGACCAGGTTGTTATATGATAACTCCTTCCCGTGCAACTGGGTAAATACACGATCAAGGTCACCGTAGAAGGTGCCCTTCTGGTGGGGGTTCTCTCCGTAACGCATGGGTTTGGAAACGAGGATGCTTTGTTTGAAAGCCGGAACATTTTCCTGCCGGCTGAAGTACCTGAAAATCTCAGTGTCGTAATGCGATGAGATGTTAAACGCACGGGCTGCAAAGAGCCGGCGGTCGCTAAGATTGGTATAGCCGCTTTTTTTTGCCAGGATGTCGAGGAGCGCCTGGTAATAACCTGCTGACGGCACCACGACCACGTGGGCATAATTTTTTGCCGCCGCACGGATCAGGGAGATTCCTCCAATGTCGATTTTTTCGATGATCTCCTCTTCGCCGGCAGTGGCCTCAACTGTTTTTTCAAACGGGTAAAGGTCAACAACAACGAGGTCTACCGAAGGGATTTCGTATTTTTCAACATCGCCTACATCCGAAAGCTGGTTGCGGCGCCAGAGAATGCCTCCGAAGATCTTCGGATGCAGTGTTTTTACCCGGCCCCCGAGGATGGAGGGATAGGAGGTGATCGATTCGATCGATGTGGCATGGATCCCCTTGCTCACCAGGAAATCGAAGGTGCCTCCGGTAGAAATGATCTGGATACCATAAGACTCCAGTTTGCGCGCCAGTTCTTCAATTCCCTCTTTGAAATAGACCGAAAGCAGGGCGGATTTAATCTTTATTTCGTCGTTCATATGCTCTCCTTTTGTAACAAAAAATGAATGGCAGCGTCAAACACTGGTTTTAATGAACCTTTGCAATGTTACCAAAAAAAAAGAGACGAAGCAATGAGACGACGATTTTCGATTTACGATTTTAGATTTATGGAACCCGACAGCGCAACCCCAAATCGTAAATCGTAAATCGTAAATCGTAAATCGTAAATATGTTTACCTTTACTGCTCCTAAAAGGAAAGACCTACATCCATGATCCTGATCTTACGTTTGATTCGAGAAAGTTATCTTTTTGCTTTCCAGGCAATTATAGTTAATAAAGTACGGACAATCCTCTCCCTCCTGGGGATTACCATCGGGATTTTCTGTGTCATTTCCGTCTTTACCGTGTTTGATTCCATGGAAAATGCGATCAGGAAGAGCATTGCATCGCTGGGCAGCAACGTGCTTTATGTGCAGAAATGGCCGTGGGCCATGGGCGGTGATTATCCCTGGTGGAAATACTGGCAACGGCCTGAGGCTTCGCTGAACGACATGCAGGAAATTGAAAAAAGAAGCAACCTTGCCGAGAATGTTGCCTTTATGATCCAGGTAAACAAAACGGTGAAGTACCAGAACAACTATGTGGAGAGCGTAGGTGTGATGGGTGTTTCACAGGATTTCGACAAAGTCTGGAAATTCGAACTGGGAGATGGGCGTTATTTTTCAGTCAATGAATCGGCGAGCGGCAAGAATATTGCCATCATTGGCGCTGAAATTGCCACGGATCTTTTCCCTGAGGGAGATCCGATAGGGAAGAAAATAAAGATTTTCGGGCGGAATATCGAGGTGGTCGGGGTGATCACCAAAGAGGGAGAGGATTTCTTCGGAAATTCAAACGACAAGGTGGTTTATCTGCCGGTAAACTATTTCAAAACCCTTGTCGAGGTAAAGGACATGGACGCAACCATCGTGGTAAAAGCCAAGCCCATGGTATCGAATGATGAACTGCGGGATGAGCTGACCGGTCTCATGCGCTCGATCAGGAAGCAGAAACCCTCGGCTGAAGATAATTTCGCCATCAATGAAACCGACATTATCTCGAAAGGTTTTGACAGCCTGTTCGCCGTTATCGCTACGGTTGGATGGATAATTGGGGGTTTTTCCCTTCTGGTGGGTGGATTCGGCATCGCAAACATCATGTTCGTATCGGTGAAGGAGCGGACCAATATCATCGGGATCCAAAAAGCGCTGGGTGCCAAAAATTACTTCATCCTGCTGCAATTCCTCTTTGAAGCCATTTTTCTCTCCCTGATCGGGGGGATATTTGGCCTGCTGATCATCCTTATACTGACCCTGATCGTATCCTATACCACAGAATTTCACCTGATTCTCACCCAGGGCAATATCATCCTCGGGATCGGGGTCTCCGCGGTTATCGGACTGATTTCGGGAATTTTGCCAGCCTATTCCGCATCAAAACTCGATCCGGTGGAGGCGATGCGTTCGGGGATGTAGGTCAGAAAGGCCAGAACTGGTTGTCGTTCCAGATCTTTTCCTTCAGCTCATTGTCCATATCGCTGAGAATCTTCAGATGCCCGCCTTCCCACTCTGCCAGCCAGCGATATAGTTCCTTTTCGTTAGGATCGGTCGTAGCTTCCGATTGTTTTGAATAAACCTCCACGGCCTTTTTTTCAAAATCGATGGCGGCAGAAATGGCAGCCGCTTCAAACCCTGCCGAAGATATTTTTGTTTTCATATCCTCGGTAAGGATAAGGGTTGCAAAACCTTCATTGGCAAGGTCGGGAAGTTCTACTTTAGTGAATGTATGGTTTTTCTCATACCCGATGTACTGCTCCGACAGGAACCTGACATGCTTGGTCTCTTCATCGGCCATCGTCAGAAAAATATGTTTGATCTCAGGATCAGGCGTTTGTTCTGCAACTTTAGCATAAAAGGCGTGGCCTCTCTTTTCCATGAGAATCGCCATTTTAAGAATTTCGAGGGCTTTCAGTGTTTCCATGATATCGGTATTTGAGTTTCCAAACTTACAAAATATTCACCACATCAGACATATAGACAACAATAGAAATTTTATTGCCTTTCAAGAATCTGCAAGGCCTCACCCACCGTTTCAACCGGGGCGAAACAGGTTTTGCCGCAACAGACCCTGATCATCGTCTTTTCTTTGCTTTCAGTGGTTTCGCTCACTTCCTTCGATGTTTGGGAGTGAATGCCCGAGAAGATGACCCCCGGCAGATAATATTTAGAAAATTCCTGCAGCCGCAACAACTTGCCGTCGCCGGTGATGGTGACCACTGCCGGACCGGAAATGGTTTCGGCAAGCAGTCCCATCCAGTTGGCATGAAATGAAGGATTCTGTTTTACCTGTGAGATCATTTTTTTCAACATCGCTTCCGACCGGGCAGCATACCCTTCATGATTTAACAAATGACCTAAAACAAAGAGGTTCCTTGCCATCTGTGAATTTGATGCGGGAATGACATTGTCGGAAAGCTCAACCGTTTCCCCGATCAGGCGGGGCCCTTCATTAGAGGAGAGGTTGAAAAACAGCCCGTCACCGGCCGTGAAATGGAGGAGCGCTTCCCGGGTGAGCGATTCAGCTGAATTCAGCCAGGATGCATCAAGCGTTGACTGGTATATATCCAGGAATGCCTTGATCAGAAAGCAGTAATCATCGAGGAAACCGGCAATCGCAAAGGAGCCGGCCTGCGAGTTGCGCCAGAGTTTTCCGTTGCGCTCCTCCAGGTGAACGCGATAAAAATCAGCCGCAGCGATTGCTGTTTCCAGCCACCGGGGGTTGTTCAGCGCTTTTGCGGCCGTGGTCAGCGCGCTGATCATAAGGCCATTCCAGCAGGTCAGGATTTTATCATCCGTTGCAGGGCGGATGCGTTTGCTGCGAATGGTAAATAACCGGTTTTTTGAAACATCCAGCCATGAGGCCAGTTGACCGGCCGTGATGCCATGCTTTTCCGCAAAATCTTTATCTTTCGATGATTTCCGTAAAATATTCAGCTGGTGCTCCCAGTTTCCGTATTCTTCACAGGAAAAATAGTCCATGAACATCCTGTCGTCGTCTCCGAGATATTTGTGGATTTCATCCCCGGTCCATGCATAAAATGCCCCCTCCGTCCCGGCGCTGTCCGCATCGATGGAGGCGTAGAAAAGAGCGTTGCCATTTGTCATTTCACGATCAATGAAAGCAATGGTATCCTCCACCACCTTTTGATATTCGACCTTTTGTGTTTCAGAATATGCCTGTGAATAGAGTTCGATCAGCTGGGCATTGTCATAGAGCATTTTTTCAAAATGGGGGACGTGCCACCCGGCATCCACCGAATATCGGCTGAATCCGCCTCCCAGGTGGTCGTATATCCCTCCCGAAGCCATCTTGTCAAGGGTAAGTTCAACATAATCGAGCACCTCCCTGTTGCGAAACTGCTTGCCATATGCCAGCAGGTACACGATGTTTACCGGCATGGGGAACTTCGGGGCGCCCGGGGTTCCTCCGTTTATAAAATCAAGGTCCTCTTTCCAGACTCTATAAATTTCATGCAGGGTCGCTGTGCCGGGGAAATCTGAGTCTGCCGCAAAAACAACCGGGTCGCGCTTTTTCATGCCAGTTGCGATGCCTGAAGCCTGTTGAAAAAGTTCCTCTGGGTGCCGCTGATGGAGTTCGGCAAAGTAGTTGAGGATGTGCATCCATTCGCGCTTT
>CAIKNA010000188.1 GCA_903828645.1 uncultured Bacteroidales bacterium | reverse complement strand
TTTACCGCTAAAAAACAATAAAACCAAATCAAGTTATTGACAATCATTTGTTTATAACTACGTCAGAAATGGATATGTATAAATGTTATTATAAATTTATTTAACCAAATCAGCCCCGCCGACTTTTCGGAGTGGGCTCAATAATTACTTACAAAAAGTATTTAAGTTACTTTTTGAGAGTCAAAAGTACAACATCACAAAAGATTCTGACCGTGACCTTAAAAACGCTGGAAGCAGACGGTCTTGTGCTTCGAACGGTCTATCCGCAAATTACTCCCCGGGTGGAGTACAGGTTAACCAGCCGGGGAACAAGTCTGATCCCTCACCTCCATGGTCTTGTGGGCTGGCCAGCAGAAAACCTGATGGATATCAGGGAATCGAGAAGGTCATTTTCCTGGGAGCCTGGCAGGGCAACCAGTCAACAAGTGAACTGATCTGTTCAGTATTCATTACTTGTTGTTTTACCTTTCTGCGTAATAATCCTGAATGAGTATTCATAGGTAAAATAGCTGAACATCCACTCGATAAGGATGATGATGCGGTTCCTGAACCCGATGAGACGTACCAGGTGGATGAACATCCACAGAAACCATGCGAAAAAACCTGAAAACTTACCGAAGGGCAACTCTGCAACAGCTTTGTTTCTCCCAATGGTAGCCAGGACTCCCAGGTCGGTATAGGTGAATTTTTTCATGACCCGCCCGGCCAAAAGATGTTTCAGGTTACCTGCCAGCCGCTTCCCCTGTTGAATTGCCGGCATGGCAAGCAAGGGATGACCTTTAGGATAGGCAGGGCTGATCATGGCAGCAACATCACCAATGGAAAAGATATCATCATAGCTTTTAACCTGGTTAAACTCGTTGACAACATACCTGTTATTGATGATAGAGTCTTTATTGATCCCGGGTATTGTGGCTCCCTTAACACCGGCTGTCCAGATAAATGCCGATGATCGTAGAATCGTACCATCCGAGAAAGTGACATTTAAACCGTCGTAGTTGCTTACCCTGGTGTTAAGCCACACTTTAATTCCCATGTGAGTAAGATACTTGTAAGCTTTGGAAGAAGAATTTTCCGACATCATCGGAAGGATCCTGTCTGACGCCTCAATCAGGTGAATATTCATCAGGCCCGGATCAAGTTCGGGATAGTCGGAAGCCACAATGTGGGTTTTAAATTCGGCCAGTGCCCCGGCGATTTCAATACCGGTTGAACCACCGCCAATAATTACAAAGTTCAGGAGGATCTTCTTTTCATCAGATTGCATCCGTGTAATGGCCATTTCGAACTCACGTAAAAGGAGGCTGCGGATGTTGAGGGCATCCATTACATTTTTCAATGAGAGGCTGTTTTTGGCAAGTTCTTCATTATTGAAGAAATTGCTGACTGAACCAGTAGCAATCACCAGGTAATCATAATAGATTTCCCCAATATTGCTTTTAATTTTCTTCTGGACCGGATCAATTCCATTTACTTCGGCCATCCGGAACCTGAAGTTTTTCTGACCTTTAAATATTCTGCGAAACGGCGCTGTGATTGAAACAGCCGACAAACCGCAAGTGGCTACCTGGTATAGCAGCGGCTGAAATGTATGATGGTTGTTTTTATCGATGAGAATAATGTCAAATGGAGAATCCCGGAGTTTCTTTATCAGTTCGATGCCACCGAAACCTCCGCCAATAATGACAAGTACGGGGTTTTTATCCTGACTCATTTCCCTGCAAATTTGATAAGCGCTGCATTGAACTTCTCAGTTTCCTCCAGAAACAGGCTGTGCCCGCTATTCTCAAAAGGAATAAGTTGCGAATCGGAGATTCCGGCTTTCATCTGTTCAGCCAGATCAAAAGAACAGATTTTATCCTTTTTGCCGTGCATTATGAGTGTCGGGATTTTTATTTTTGCTAAATCCTTTCTAAGATCTGTATCACGTAAGGCAATTAAACATTTTGCCGTTGCATATGAAGATGCACTGAGGCAAATCCCATTCAGCCATTTGCCTATCCCTTCATTTAATGAGGTTTCCGTGGCAGAGAATATTTTTGCAAAATCGGAGAGAAGTTTCGGCCTGTCCTTGTAGTTCAGTTCAACCAGGGCATCAACCGCACTTTTTTGCAAATTGTACGGAAAATCCTTTCGCTGTGTCCAGATGGGGGCTGCTGCTCCGAATAAAGCCAACTTTGAAACATGGGCACTCTTATACAAGGAGACATAGCGGATTGCAATGGAACCACCCATGGAAAAGCCCCCTAAAACAGCTTTTTTTATTTCCAGGTGGGCCAGGATTTTTTTGATGTCCTTTGCATGCACATCATAATCATAATGGCCATAAGGTTTACACGACTGCCCAAAGCCCCGCAGGGTTATGCCAATTACCCGATAATCACTGTTTATCAAATCGTTGTACTGGTATTCATACATTTCATCACTCAGGGGCCAACCGTGGATTAGCACAACCGGCCTCCCCATGCCTGCATCTGTAACATGGAGGTACACGTTGGGTTCAACTTTGATAAATTCTTCCCTGGTCAATCCTGCTTTCTGTTTATCCTGTATTTTTTTCATTGTTTTCAATTTGAGTTTCTGTTCCTGAAGTTAAGTTGATCGGTGTCCTTTTATTTTTTAGTTACACTGATCCTGCCATCACGTTCAATATATGCACTGTTTATTTCGTCCAATGATTCTACATTGCCTTGTAAACGAATTCCTTCTATCAAATCTTTGTCTGTAATATCGAATCGTTTCATGTTGTTTCTAATGATTTTCCCATCTTTGTAAATTACTTTGGCATTTCCTTTGATCAGACTGCCAAATACATCGTT
The DNA here is from genome assembly GCA_903828645.1 of uncultured Bacteroidales bacterium. Lineage (GTDB taxonomy): Bacteria > Bacteroidota > Bacteroidia > Bacteroidales > FEN-979 > CAIVAT01. Next base: position 10,256 of record CAIKNA010000188.1, on the reverse strand, counting down.
ATATAATGCCATCCAGGCAAATAGCCGGTGTAGAAAAACAATTACAAGTGCTGCAATAATGGTTGAAAAAAATGGGGATGCTCCAATAACAGCCCTGCTTAAAACTGCTCCCAATAAAACACTGATTACATTGTCAAACGGAGAAAACATCCCGAATGTCCGCCTCCCTGAGAGTCTTATGAATACCAGGGCTATTATAAATATTATAAATGCCCGAATTGCCATTTGATAAGGGTTTGGTGCGTTACCCTCACCCTCTCCTATTAATTGATAAAACCAGATCATTTTTCATTTCTTTTTACTCATTTTTTACTTGTCTGATTTGTAAAGCATAGCGGCTTGAGAGCACAAGTCACTCATTCTATCCATGTTGCAAGACCTCCGGCAAAGTTTGAGCAGTCCCTTCTGAGGATGCCGGGTTTTGCCCGGTAATCAGCAAACCATCCTTTTTTACATAAACACCCCAGCCAGCGGTTTGTCATACCTTTGGCAAACATCAGATCATCGTCGGTCAAGTTTGCAAATTGTTGCTTGAGCTTACCTTTCTGCTCGTTCCAGTTTCCTTATACTTCTATGCGTTCATGTTTTGAATTATAAATTGTGAATGAATTTTCACAACCATGCAAAGTTTGAAACATTCATCCCGGAAACCGTTACACATTTCTGGAAATGTTTTACATCATTCACACATTCTCAGGATACTGTACTCATTGAGTCGTATTATTTTGGCCGATCAATAAATAGGAGGTTCAATTTTGTTAGGATGTAATCATTTTTAAAGGTGGATGACGCTACTCAGATCTTCCGGTTTCGGCTAAAACCAGTTTCAAAGCACCGGGTTTGGTCCGACGTTATTACAGTTTTCCTTCGTTCTTTGACAATACTGGGATGAACAACTGGTTGTTTAGATTTTATTCTTTCACCTGAAGATATAGCCCGGAAAATTTTACGAATTACTCAACCGAATGGCAAATTAGGATAAAAAGGAGAATTGCTTCATGCCAACCGATGGATTTTGCGATTTATTCTTGCAACTCCTGAACAGCTTTGATCCCTGGGAAACAGCTTTTTAACTTTACAATAAAAGGTGTTGCTTTCCCGCGGTTATTCTGGTTCATATAAAACGAATAGACAGCATACAGCAGATCATAGTTACAGGGATCCTGCCTGAGTCCTTTCATGAAGGTTGCTTCGCACTTGTCGTTTTGCCCCGTCATCTGGTAAAGAAGCGCCAGGTTGTACCATATTCTCGGATTGGTACCTGGTTTGATTGAAGCGGTTTCGAGCAGGGCGATCGCCTCAGGGTATCTTTTCTGCTCACCATAAAGCAATGCAAGGTAGTAATAACCTTCCGGCACTTCAGGATGGTTGATAATGAGGTTATGGAAGAGTTTCTCAGCGGATTCCATTTTGCCATCCTGATAATACAGGATGGCCAGGTTTATTTTGGCTTGATAAAAAAGGTTATCAAGTGCAATGGCTTCGCGGTAGTTTTCTTCCGCCTTGGGCAGGTCATTGGTTTTAGAATAATAATTGCCCAGGTTATATCGCCCGGATGGAAAATCGGCAAGATATTCCAGCGAACTTTTATACTCCTCCAGTACCTTGCGGAACAAGCGGTACTGGGCTTCGTTGAAGGATTCTTTCCTGTATGCCGAAAGCCGGTATGCCGCTTCGATACGAACCGATTTGATCGGATCACCAAGAAGCGGTGCCAGAATGCGGATAAACCCAGCAGAATCGGCAGCCATATAATTCTCAACTGCTTCGCGACGAAGCAAGGGGTCAGGGTCGTTCAATGCTTTGCGCACCGCATCCTGGGCTTTTACACTTGGGTAGGTTGACAGGTAACCAATGGCGGTGGCCCGGATAATCTCAGGGTAGAGATTGCTGTTGATGATTCTCAGCAAGCCGGAGTCAGCTCCTGCTTTTCCGGAAGACGCTTCGGCAAGGATGGTTCCATAATGGGCCTTCTTTCGTTCGCCATACCACTTATTAACATTCTGCAGTGCCCATTGATCGGTCTTGTCATCATGGCAATTGATACAGGCATTTGGAGTGCCAAGTTGTATGGATAAATCCGGTCTCGGAATCCGCAGACTATGGTCGTATCGCTTGTCAACCCCCATATAAAACCGACCAGGCATGTGACAATCGCGGCATAGGTTTCCGTCGCCCGGTCCAAGTTTTTTCCCAAGTTTGTTGACGAAAGAGCTCCCGGTTTCTCCCTTTGATTTGTGCATGTGATGATTGAAAGTGTCGTATTCATCGGCACGGTGACACTGGGTGCATAAAGCATTTCCCTCAAACTTCCGCTTCAGGCTGTGCGGATCATGGCAATCGCCGCAGCGTACTTCTTTCAGATACATCTTGCTTTGACTGAAGGAGCCATATTCATAATCTTCATCCTTGAACTGCCCATCGATGTAGTATGTTGGCCGGGTAGGAAGCTGTGGGATAGCAAAACCCAGAAACTCATTGTGTGCATAATCATAGGGTCCTGTCGAACTTCTGCGGGCATGACAGGGGGCGCACGATTCGACATACTGGCGTGAGGTAATCTTGCTTGTTCTGACCAGGAGCCCGGTATTATTGTCCTGAGACCTTGCCAAATCCGGCAGCCTTGCCCATTCGATGTGGGCGGAACCAGGACCATGGCAGGCTTCGCAATTTACGTTGATATCCTGCCAGGTAGTGTGGTAAGATTTTGTGCTGAGGTCATAGTTTTTTTGCAGGTTAGTAGAGTGACATTCGGCACACATGCTGTTCCAGTTCTGGGCCTGATTGGTCCAGTAGAGCCAGTTGTCGGGTTTCAGGTCTTCCGGCTTGTAAACCATAGCTGCCATGTGGAACCATTTATTTTCAACTGTATTCCATGCAATGGGCAGGCATTGGTATTTACCATTTTCGAAAGGTATCAGGTATTGTTGCAAGGGGCGGATGCCAAATGTATACGTGATCTGAAACTCCTTCATGATGCCGCCCGGCCCTTCTGTGTATACATAGAATTTTCCTGCTCGCTTGTAGAACTTTGATGTTTTTCCGTTGAAAGTAAATTGAGCATTATTAAAGTCACCTTTTACTGAAGTATCAGATGCTACTGCCATGGCACTGTCATGATCAGACCCTTTCCAAAGCCGGTATTCTTTCTGGTGGCACTCGATGCAGGCTTTGCCCCCGGTGAAAACAGCTGCAGGCGTTCGAAGTTGCCCGTGGTTATGGTTTAATAACAAGGAAAGAGGAAAGCTAAGCACAATCACCACGGTGGCAACCAGTCCGGTAATTTTCCAGGATCTAAGATTTGTGGTCATCATGCGTAAATAAGTTGTTCTTTTCTGAATGTTTTCCGCTCTTTCAGTGTTCCGATATCAACCTTTACGACTCCGTTTTCAATGAGCACAGGGTAATAATCGAGTGCCCTGGCAGCTGGAGGGTTCAACACTTCACCCCTGATATCGAAGGCTGAAGAATGGCAGGGACAGATGAATCTCTTTTTGTTTTCTTCCCAGGAAACGGAACAGCCCAAATGTGTACATCGCAGTGATAGCGCAATGAATCCACCATCCTGCTGCCGGGCAAGGTAAAATCGCCCACCCATAAATGCAGTGACAGAACCCGGAAGGAATGCATTAGCCGGACCCGCTTCGAGCAATTGTTTTGGTGGATTGGTATTTTTGTTTTTCCCGGAGAAAAAATAGGAGATTATCATGCCGCTGGCTTCAAGGCCGGCAAGGATGCCAAGTGCTTTCCAGGCCATGCCGAAGAAATCACGGCGGTTAATGCCATCACTAGTATTTCTCTCAGCTATTTCCTGAACGGTTTTCTTCATGAATTATCCTCGTTAAACATTCCAGGGAAAAGTCAGTTCCATGTCCTTTCCCCTGAAAAAGATTCCTGTCAGCGACAGTAAGATAAATGCAACCATAATAAATACAAAAGCAGCCTGAACCAGTTCTGCCTTTGAAAGCCTGAATCCTTTCAGGTAAAATTGATAATAACTTCCCATCAGCAGCAAAAGGATCAGAAGTGGGATCACCCCGTTGCTGATTAACGCCGGTACGCCATGCATGACCATTTCAAAGTTCAACACATAAGCATTGAAAAGTATTCCTGCAAGGGTGACCACAGTGGAAAAAACGGCGGTATGCTTTGACGACTCCATTCCTTTACCGGAAATAAACCAATGACCGTTCGGCGGTTCATTGTATTTAAAAAACGGGATCCATGCCAAAAACAACATCACACTCAAAGGAATAATAAAGGCTGCGAAGAAGGGGTGAAAATGGATCAATAACTCCTGAACTCCTGCGAAGTACCAGGGTGCTTTGGTCGGATTCATGCTATAAGATGGATTTGCCTTATCGAGCAACGGTGCATTGAATAGTGCAGCGAAGATGAGCAAACTTGCTATGAGCACAAGGCCAACAATAAATTCCCTGAAAATAAGGTTGGGCATTACAGGCACCATCTTGCTTTTCCCCTGGGTTTCGGGGAGCAAAACTCCACCAGCCTTGCGCACCCGCCAGAAATGATAAAAAACAATCGCAATAAGTAAAAAGGGAAATAACGCAGTATGAAAAGCGAAAAAAGTTTGCAGCGTGCCGGCATTTAATTCCTTACCACCAATAATCGAATCCCTGAGACTTTCGCCAATAACAGGCAGATAACCTATAATATTGGTACTCACTGTAATGGCCCAATAGGCCAGTTGATCCCAGGGAAGGAGATATCCGGTAAAATTTGCAAATACGATGAGCAATAAAAGAATTAATCCGAAGATCCAGTTGACAGATCGCGAATCTCTGTATGCACCGGTAAAGAATACCCTCAAAAAATGCAGAAAGGCGATCAGTAAAAGGAACACCCCGCTCCAGTAATGTATGTTCCGGATAAACTGGCCGAACAGTACCTGGTTCTTAATGAATATGATTGAATTATAGGCTTCAGCCGGGGAAGGAATATAATAAAACCTGAGTAAAATACCAGTTATCATCTGAATAACGATCAACAAAGCAGCCATCCCTCCAAGACCAAAGGTGCGGTTAAATCTGAGTGATGATTCGCTAATATTCGAAGGATGAAGATGTAAAAATATATTTCGCATTCAATCTTTCAACTTTTGCAAACTGGTTATTTAAAAGACCAAATTTAGATAAATTTCAAGATTATCAGTCAAAACATTACAATCATAACGCCAAAGGAGCCCATCACATTTTTCATAACTGAAATATTAAAGTTACATCAGGAAGAACCAAATTCGCGAAGGTGCACCTCTCCTCTCCTGACAAACCTGCATCCTCAACTGGTCGGCAGAACCTCATATACAAGAGGTACCCTTTAGTTTTTGTTGTCTTACTCTAAAAGTGTGAATTATATAATTCTTTTCTAAAGTTATGTAATGTTTTTTTTAGTCACAATAGTTACCTTAGTGATGTTGTGAAAATTCATTCACCAGCTAAAAAAACAATATGAAAACACAGCTAATCAGTGCAATAGCAATAATCATGTTGCTTATATTTCCAAAAGTGAATTTCGCACAGTTGCCTGATTTAGGGGCAGCTTCTGGTTTTGTGTTATATACTGCAGGTGGTGCATTTAACGCTGAAATAGCAGATATTTCGGTTGTAACAGGTGATGTTGGAACCAATGCAGGTGCTTTCTTTGGATTTCCCCCGGGAACACTCACCGGACAAAAACATATGGCAGACGCTGTAACAGCCCAGGCTGCGATTGATGTGGCAAGTGCATACAACCAGCTTAGCGCTCTCTCATGCGGCTCGGTTATTACAACTACCTTAGGAAACGGCCAGGTGTTGGCGCCAAAAATATACTGTCTTGGAGCTGCTTCAACCTTAAATGGAGATTTAACGCTGGACGGGCAAAATGATCCCAACGCCATATTTATTTTCAAAATAAATGGCGCATTTGCGACAGGTAACTTCACAAATGTTTTCCTGATCAATTCAGCTTCCCTGTGCAATGTGTATTGGCAGATAAACGGAGCATTCACCCTCGGAGGTTATTCTGTTTTCAGAGGTAATGTAATTGCAAACGGTGCCATCCACTTATTGCAGGACTCAGAACTTTATGGCAGAGCCCTTTCGACCGCAGGAGCTATTGACTTGCATAATAATATAGTTACCATAGGATTTCCGCTGACAGCATCAACCACCTGGAATGGTTCAGCTAACGCAGAGTGGTATAACCCGACAAATTGGAGCGATGGCGTTCCCGGAAGCAATACACCTGTTACCATTCCTTCCGGATTGACAAATTATCCGACAATTACAAGCCCGGCAGTGTGCCAAAACATTACAATCGCCTCCGGAGCTTCTCTGCTTGACAATGGCAACCTGACCGTTTCAGGTACTGCAACCGTACAACGCCTGATAACCGGATCATCAGGGGCGTGGCATTTTCTTTCTTCCCCTGTTTCATCCCAGGCCATCGATCCGGCTTTTATTGCCACCCCGTCAACATCGTACGACTTTTTTACCTGGTTTGAACCAGCAAGAACCTGGGTCAATTTCAAAAATAGCACTGTATTCCCAACCTGGGATTATGCCAACGGGAGCGCTGATTTTTTAGTGGGCAGAGGGTACCTTGTTGAATATTCCGGCACAAACCATACCAAACAATTCCAGGGAAACCTGAATAACGGAACAATTTCTGTCACGCTTTCAAAGAGCGGTACCGGAAGCTTTGCAGCCTATAACCTGGTCGGAAATCCTTATCCTTCTGCCATCGACTGGAAGGCGGCAGATGGATGGACAAGGACTTCACTGGTTGCAAACAGCGAAGGTGGTTTTGATCTGAGCATCTGGAATGATGCAGAAGGTAATTACGGTGTTTACAACAGCGCCAACCTTGATCCAAACGGCACCCACGGTGTGTCACAATATATTGCCGCTTGTCAGGGTTTTATGGTAAAAGCTGCCTCGCCGGGCAATCTGATCATGAATGACGGAATAAGGGTTCACTCCAATCAGGAATACCTTAAATTATCGAATGAAATTCCAAATATTTTCCGCATGAAGGCTTCAGGTTCGGGAAACACCTATTCCGATGAAATTGTAATCGAATTCGGACATCAAACAGACATCAGCGGAGACGAAAAAATGTATGGCTTTTATAAAACAGCCCCGAGTTTATATATTGTAAAACCAACCGGCAATTATTCAATTGACTTCAGGGGAGAATTTGTTCCAATGACCGTTCCGGTGAGTTTTATCGCAGGCATTGATGGCCATTATACCTTGACTGCCAGTCAGCTTGAATCTTTTTCATCAACGATCAACATTGCCCTCGAAGATTTACAGACAGGCATGATTCAAAATCTCATGTTAAACCCGGTGTACACATTTACAGCCAGTGAAAATGATGATACAGCCCGTTTCCTCATACATTTTGGAGGCACATTCAATGTGAAGGAAAAAGGAAGGAAAGAGTCACTCTCCATTTATTCTTCGGGCAATACCGTTTATATTGATAATAAATCAGGCGATTTGCAAAGTAAAGTGATGGTGTACAACATGATCGGCCAGCGGTTAATTTGCCGGCAACTCAGTACTAATCCGGTTACTAAAATTACCCTCGGCAAAGGTTCAGGATGTTTTTTAATTAAGGTAATCACCGATGGAGACATTTACTCAGCTAAGGTTGCCATAAACCAGGAATAGAGGATCGTCAGAATTGGAGTGTTTCATTACAATCGGTGTGTTTTTGATTATCTCATCAAGTTACCAGATCATGGAATTTTACCAGGAAAATGTTGAAACGGTTGTTAAAGAATTTAACAGCAATGGCAAGGATGGTCTTGACGAGAGCAAAATAAAGTCGGCCGGGCAAAAGTATGGACGTAATGTGCTGAAAGCAGTCAACCCGGTAAGTGTTTTTAAAATTCTGATCCGTCAATTTATCAGCCCGCTTGTTTTTATTTTAATCATTGCCTCGGGAGTGTCATTTTTCTTAGGCCAGTTTCGTGATGGTTCTATCCTTATCATTATCGTGATCCTGAATTCCCTGATCGGCTTTTATCAGGAATGGAAATCGGAAAATATTCTTGCTTCACTTAAAAGTCTGATTGTAAATAAATGCAATGTGATCAGAAACGGGAAGACCGTTGAAATTCTTGCCGAAAACCTTGTTCCGGGTGATATTGTGAGTTTAAACGAAGGTGATGGAATTCCGGCCGACATTCGCCTGATCGAATCGAATGGTTATTCAGCTAATGAATTTATACTTACCGGCGAATCGTTGCCTGCCGTTAAAGACCATCTGTTTTCAACTGTTAAAACCCTGCCGGTTTCTGAAAGGAGCAATTGTGTTTACATGGGGACAACAGTTGCAACAGGCCAGGCAACCGGTATTGTGTATGCAACCGGAACACAAACGGAAATTGGTAAAATCAGTACATCATCAGAAAAAATCAAATCAGCCGATGCACCGGTTCAGGTTGAGATCAGGGATGTGGCAAAAAAACTGACCTATGCTACCATGGTTATTGCCATTATTCTTTTTGTTGTCCGGTTGATTATGCATGATTCAGTTGCTCTGGCGCTGGTCTTTTCTGTGAGTGTGGCGGCAGCCATGGTGCCGGAAGGATTGCCGGCGCAGATTTCGATGGCCCTTGCCCTGGCAGTGGGAAGATTGTCAAAAAGGAAGGCGATTGTCAAGAAAATCGCATCTGCTCAAACATTGGGTTCCGCTACTGTTATTGCTTCTGATAAAACAGGAACCATCACAAAAAACGAAATGACCATCACCGGTTGTTATTTCAACGGAAAATCTTTTTCAGTCTCGGGATCAGGATACGCACCTGTTGGAAATATTACGGATGAAGAGAATAAAATTTTAAAAAAAGATTCGCTGGCCGATTTAAAAATATTTTTTCTTTCCGGATTTCTTTCATCGTTCGGGAAAATCAGTCCGCCCGATAAATTTCACAAGTCATGGTATTCCATCGGCGATCCAACGGAAACTTCCTTCAGCACCCTTGCTATGAAAGCCGGGTATAACCTTGATGCGGTTGAAAAAGAATATCCCCTGGTGAAATCGTTTGCTTTTGATTCTTTCCGTAAAAGAGCAACCATTGTCCGAATACACAAGCATAAGGTCATTTCCTTTGTCAAAGGATCGATAGAATCGATTCTCGATGCTTCGACAAAAACAATATCCGCTGGAAAAGTAAGCAAATTGACAAGCGCACAAAGAAAGGAAATCCTGTCGTTGTCGGCCACATTCTCAGAAAAAGCGCTGCGTGTTATTGCGATTGCTTATAAAGATCTTGAAACGAAAAAGGACTATACGGTTGATGATGCTGAGAAGGATTTGACCTTTGCCGGATTCGTTACCATGCTGGATCCGCCCCACAAGGAAATTAAGGCAGCCATTGAATCGGTTTTCAAGGCTCACATGAAGGTGTTTATGATCACAGGCGACAATGATGTAACGGCCAAAGCAATTGCAAAAAACATCGGAATGATGAATGAGGGTGATGCATCCCCGGTCGTCATCAAGGGTGCTGAATTACCTTCCATGTCGGACAAACAACTGAAAAAAGTTTTTCAAAACAGGGCATTGATATTTTCAAGAGTATCGCCTGATGATAAATTCCGGATTGTGGATTTACTCATGAAACAGGGGGAAATTGTCGCCGTAACCGGTGATGGCGTAAATGATACCTTGAGTTTAAAAAGGGCGGATATTGGAATAGCCATGGGAAAAAATGGATCCAGGGTGGCCCAGGAAGCCGCGAATATGATTTTATTGAATGATAATTTTTCCACCATTGTTGTTGCTGTAAAAGAAGGAAGGACTATTTTCAGAAACCTCGAAAAAACAATTACAACAAATCTTTCGTCCAATATGGCGGAACTCACCTGTGTGTTATTCGGATTTGCCGGTTCTTTCTTTGGCGTGGCAATTCCAATACTGGCTGTGCAGATATTACTGATCGATATTGTTGGTGAGATGTTTCCGCTAATCATGCTTACCTATGACCCACCTGAAAAAAGCATCATGGAGGATCCGCCCCGAAATCCCAAAGATAAAATTCTTAACAGAGTAACGATGAAAGGAATTGCATTTTCAGGCATTGTCATGGGCCTTGTATCCTATGGCGCTTTTCTCTTTTCGTTTTTTGCCAACCCTCATGGCGCTGACAAATATGAAACTGCCATCACCATAACCTTTGTCTCCGTCATTTTCGGCCAATACGCGAATCTCCTTTCACGACGAACGTATGGAAATGTCGT
>CAIKNA010000187.1 GCA_903828645.1 uncultured Bacteroidales bacterium | reverse complement strand
AGTGACATCATTGCAACCATCAAGGATGGAAAGGTATATGGTGGAACATCATCCTACACATCGGATATTGAGTTTACTATTGATGGCAATCTCACCATAGAAGAATTTGTCGCGGTGTGGTACGCGGTGAAATATTGTTATTGAATGAGAAATTGGAATTTTATTAAGTCCATATTCCACAGCGACCATAACAGACATGTTGTGGTAATTTGAAAATCAGTACTTTTGCAATCTGAACCTAATACAAATAACATGAAATCAATAAAATTTACTGATCAGGAATTAGAGTCCATGATCGAAATGTATACTGCTGAGATGGAAGAAGCTCAAATGTATATCAACCAAATCCAAGAACTTTTGAAGAAACTGGGTGCCAACCCAGCAAAAGCGGAACCTGTTGAAAAAGAAAAAGCACAAGGTAAAAAAAGAGGACGTAAACCAGCAGTAAAAGTTGTTGAAAAAGCTGAACCAAAGAAACGGGGTAGAAAAAAGAGTGTACCAACAACTGAACCTGTGGTTACTGAAAAGCCTGTAAAAGAGATTAAAGCACCAGTTGAACCCAAAATAAAGGCTGTTGCTAAAGTTAAAACTGAAAAGAAACCTGTTGACAAACCTGTTCCTGTTAAAAAAGTCCCTGTTCTCAAACCAACAGCGAAATCAGTTCCTGTTGCAGCTACTAAAGTGAATACGAAAAAACAGGTTGAACCAAAACCAGAGCCGGTAGTCGAAGTTAAGAAAGAAGTGAAAAAGATTGAACCCGTGAAGAAGATTGCAGCCAAAGCAAAGGTTGTTGCTGAAAAGAAACCTGTTGTCAACCCGACTCCTAAAAAGAAACCAGAAGCGAAAGTTGCAGCAAAGGTGGAATCAGTGGTAACTTCTTTACTTACCAAAGAACCAAAAAAGGAAGTGAAAAAGGTGGTGAAGAATAAATCGACCGAGAAAAAGAGAATGGATGAAATGGTGGCTTCATCAAAACTTACCAAACCTGCCAGTAAGAAAGCACCCAAAGTGAATGTTGTTGCTGAAAATCCTCCAATGGAACCAACTGTTACTCCGACTGAGCAGTCGTAAATATAGAATTGGTTTGATATTGAAGAAGCCTATCCTGCAAGGGGGTAGGCTTTTTCATTTAGGTGAAAAAATTCTGTTCAGTCAAACTCGGGTTTTATTGAAGTTAGATCAAACAATCCGAGAATCTATTGATACATTATATATCTGACTTCGGTCAGATATTATCCCACTCCCTAGGATTTGGGACAAAAATGAATCAATAAATAAATGAATATCAATGAGAAAAACGATGTGTATGATGAGTTGTATAAGGCTGCGAAAATCACCATTGAAGACCTAAAGCAATTCGAAGAATTTAAAAGCTTAGACGATGATGATTTGGAAATTATTTCAGACGGACTCTTTAGCTTGGCCGTTGTGGCCCAAAAAACAATAATTGAATACAATGATTGATTTAAATGAATTCCAGCGGTTTGGGAAGAAAAAAGAGGTTATCCCAAATAACAAAAAAGAGGTTTGGTGCTATACAAGGGTGAGCAGCAAGGATCAAGAAAACAACTTTAGTTTAGGTAATCAGAAATTAACAGCTGAAAAGTTTGCATCAGAAAATATGTATGTGCTGTCTCGGACATTCGGAGGGACATATGAATCTGGGAAGGATGATATTTCAAGGAAAGAATTCATGAACCTCTTGGAAGAGGTAAAAAAGTCAAAGAATAAGCCTTTTGCTATTCTCGTCTTTAAAATGAATCGATTCTCAAGATCTGGAGGAAAGAGTATCGCTATTGTCAATGAAATCATTGACAAATATGGAGTACATCTGATTGAGGTCAAGTCAGGGATTAGTACTGAAACGCCTAAAGGGAGAAATGAGCTGAATCGCAGGCTCCTCGCTGCAGAGGAAGAAAACATAAACAAATTAGAAGTCTCGGTGCCGGGAATGAAATCATTTTTAAAAGCAGGGAATTGGTTGGGGAAAGCCCCAATGGGTTACGATCATTACGGTCAAAAGGTATCGGATCATACTCGTTGGAGCAATATTCAAAAGATTGAGCTCAATGATACAGGAAAAAAACTACGACAGGCATGGCATTGGAAGCTGGAGGGGACAGCCGATGTGGATATTGTAAAACGATTGAATAGCTTCGGTGTAAAGATGAGTGCACAAAAGCTCAGTGATATGTGGAGAAATCCATTTTACTGTGGGTTGATGTCAAACAAATTATTAGATGGTAATGTCATTCAGGGTAATCATGAACCACTGATAAGTCCAGAAATCTTTCTGAAAGTAAACCAAATCAATGTTAAAAGGGTACAAGGTTACCAAGTTGAAAAACAGTGTCCGAATCGTCCACTTCTGGGAGATCTTCTTTGTTATCGTTGTGGTAGGAAACTGACGGGTTATTATGTAAAAAAGAAAGGGATATACTATTACAAATGTCAGAAGTGTCCGGGTGTTGCTATTACCACTACCACAAAAAGTCAACCCCAATGTAAAATCGGTGCCCATGAACTGTTTATTGAGCTTCTGAAGTCATATGAGTTAAAACCCGAATTGGTTAAACCCTTTAAGCTTCAGATTCAGAAGATCATGGATTTGACTTCACATTCCCAAAAGTCAAACGAATCATTATACAAGAAGAAAATGACCGAGTTGGAGAATGAAAGGGATGTTTTAGAAGAGAGATTTGCGTTTGGTAAGATAAATGAAGATATGTTCAGGAAGTTTCAATCCAGAATCGAGGTTGAGATTTCAAAACTCAGGGAAAAGGATGGAAGTGCACCGATCGAAATATCTGACCTCCAAAAACATCTGGATAAAACAATTCATTTCACTCAAAACATCAGTAAATATTGGGTATCCGGGAATCTCGACATCAAGAAAAGAATACAGAGACTGGTATTTCCGGGTGGTTTTTACATTGATCCCGTAAACAGACAATATCTGACCGACAAAGTCAACAGTTTATTTCGTCTAATCGTAGTGTTATCAAGGAGTTCCGAAGGTGGTAAAAAAAAATTCCCCGCTGAAAATAGCGAGGAATCCGATTCAGTACCCGGAGCCGGAATCGAACCGGCACGAACTTGCATTCATTGGTTTTTGAGACCAACGCGTCTACCTATTCCGCCATCCGGGCAGATGTTCTTTCCGAGCGGCCAAATCGACCGGTTCGGGTGTGAGGGCAAACAGGTGTGCAAAAGTACCACTTTTTTTTAACCTTCCAACTGTTGATACTTTAATTTGCACCGGGGGGGATAATGAATTACCTTTGCACAAAGAAACCCCCCTCCTCATGGCAGCAAAAATCAATATCTTTTCGGGCTCGGCAACAGCCAACCTGAGTGAGAAAATTGCACAGAGTTTTGGAGCCGAACTGGGTAAATCATCGGTGGTCAGGTTCGCCGACGGTGAATTTCAACCCTCCTTTGAAGAGAATATCCGGGGCACCGATGTTTTCCTGATCCAATCAACCCATGCCCCAACAGACAACCTTTTTGAACTGCTGATGCTTATCGATGCGGCCCGCCGCGCTTCTGCCAAAACCATTGTCGCCGTAATCCCCTATTTCGGGTATGCCCGCCAGGACCGCAAAGACAAACCCCGCGTATCCATCGCCGCAAAACTGGTGGCAAACCTGCTATCAGCCGCTGGGGTCAACCGAATCATCGCCCTCGACCTTCATGCCGACCAGATCCAGGGTTTCTTCGATGTTCCCGTAGACCACCTGTACGCATCTTCGGTATTCATTCCCTACCTGAAAACCCTCCACCAGCCGGAACTGATCTTTGCATCACCTGATACCGGCGGTACCCGCCGCGCAGGATCCTATGCCAAATACTTCCATACCAATTTCGTCATCTGCTACAAGCACCGGTCAAAACCCAATGAAGTGGCTAAAATGAGACTGGTGGGCGATGTCAAAGGCAAGGATGTCGTGCTGCTCGACGATATCGTCGATACAGGCGGAACACTCTGCAAAGCCGCAGAAATCATCATGGAACAGGGTGCTGCTTCCGTAAGGGCAATGGTAACACACCCGCTCCTGTCGGGCAATGCACGCGAAAATATTGAAAATTCCGCACTCATCGAACTCATCGTCACCGATACCATCCCCGTTACAATCGAAAGCCCGAAAATAAGGGTACTCAGCACCGCAGACCTATTCGCAGAGGTGATCCGCAGGCTTAAAAAGAGGGAATCGATCTCCTCCCTGTTCAAGTTTTAAAGATTTTCTTAACTTTGCAGGCCGAAAAAACAAATTGCAAGATGCAAAATCAAATTGCAAATTGCAAAGTAACAGGGAAGCAAGACGTTGGAGGAATTTTCCAGTTAACATATCAATCATTCATTAATTCAATCAAACATTCATTATGAAAACAGTATCATTGAGCGGTTCTCTTCGCGAGAACGTAGGGAAAAAAGATGCTAAAATGCACCGCAAGGCGTTTCAGGTGCCTTGTGTGGTTTATGGCGGAAAAGAACAGATCCACTTTGTGGCGGAAGAAAAGGTGCTGATGAAGATCATGCATACGCCTGTTGCCCACATTTTTGTGCTGAATATTGGCGGGAAAACTTTAAACACGATTGTTCAGGATGTACAGTATCACCCGGTGACCGACCGCATGCTGCATGTCGACTTTATGGAAATCATCCCTGAAAAGCCTGTTACCATCGGCATCCCGATAAAAGTAACCGGGGTAGCCCCGGGCGTCCTCCGCGGGGGAAAACTGGTTAAAAAAATGCGTAAGCTCGTCATCAAGGCATTGGTCCAGTACCTGCCAGATGAAATCACCGTATCCATCGACGGACTTGAAATCGGAGATTCTATAAAGGTTTCCGATATGGTTCTGGAAAATGTAACTTTCCTCGACCCGGCCAGCAGTGTTATTCTTGGTGTGCGTACCGCACGTGCAGTTGTCGAAGAGGTAGCCCCCGGTGCTGAAGGCGCCGCCGCAGCTGGTGCTGCAGCCCCTGCCGCAGCCGCAGGCGCTAAGAAAGGCTAAGAGATAACAAGCAATTGTTGTTTGCAGGAAAGGTGTAGGGTGAGTAACTTTACACCTTTCTTTTTTAATGAGACAATGAAAGCAATGAAAGCAATGCAAACAATGCAAACAATGTAAGCAATGTAGGCAATATGGGCAATGTGGGCTATGATTGCAGGGGAATTATTGTCAGAAAAAAAAATTGTAAATGAGATAATGTAATTATCGTCATTTTGGTACTAATTTTTTCGCCGTTTTATGAAATACCTGATTGCCGGACTGGGAAATATCGGAGACGAGTATGCCGATACGCGTCATAACATTGGTTTTATCGCGGTGGAGGCGCTTGCGTTGAATCTGAAATCGACCTTTGAGTCAGGAAGGCTGGCCTCCGTTGCCAGGATGTCGCTCAAAGGGCGCACCCTGGTGGCTATCAAACCCAGTACTTATATGAACCTGAGCGGCAAGGCTATAAGATACTGGATGCAAAAGGAAGATATTCCCACAGAGAACATCCTCGTGATCGTCGATGACCTTGCCCTCCCGCTTGGGGCCCTGCGCCTCAAGTCAAAAGGGAGCGATGGCGGGCACAACGGACTTATCAGCATCATCGAAACCATTGAGACCGCTGAATTTGCCCGGCTTCGCATTGGTATCGGCAATGATTTTGCGAAAGGAGCCCAGGTCGACTATGTCCTTGGCCGGTGGAGTGCCGAAGAGGCCAAGATCCTGACACCTCGCATTGAAATGACGGTAGATCTCATCAAAAGTTTTGTGCTGGCCGGGACCGAAAGGACAATGAACATGTTTAACAAAAGGTAAACGGCAGACTTTTCAATTTGCATTTTGATTTTGCAATTAGCAATTTGCATTTTTTCAGATCCAGCCTTTCAACTTGTAATACCCCAGTGCGGTCCATTCACGCAGGATGAGGAGTTCATAGTTCATCTGGGTCCAGAACTGGTAACGCAGCGTGATGTTGCTGCCGATATCCGGGATAAACTTTCTTCCTCCAAGGTTACGGGCATTAAAGGTCATGTCGGATTCGAGGGGCTGTTCAAAGGCCGGCAAACCATCAACCTTCAGAAAACCAGCTTTCTTAAAGGTAAGAACCGCACGGTACAGGTGTTCGGGGGAGGTGACCAAAAGGATTGACGATTGACGATTGACGATTGACGATTGACGATTGACGATTGACGATTGACGATTACTTGCGTTATTCATCATTCGTTGTTCAATATTCGATATTCCTTTAAGGATGTTGAGCGCCTGGGAGCGGGTATTTGTACCGGAGTCTTCAAGGAAAACCCGTCCGGGGGCAATTCCGCGCAGGATCAGCTCTTTTTTCATGAGGATAAGGGTGCTGAGGCTGTCGGAGGGATCACCCGGCAGGGCGATGATGACGCTTGCCCCGGGGAAATACCTTGCAACGCGTCCTGCATACCAGGTGCGCATGAGTGCGCTTTCGCTGGGCATCCCGCTTCCCCCGAGCAACACGATGCATCCGGGCGGGCGGTGTATCCCGGCTTTTTTGGTTCCCATGCCATACCATATCCAGAAGGGGGCCTGGGTAAAGGCCAGGATGATCATCACCGCGGCAATCACACCGGTGATCATGACCAGGGATTTCAGGATGGACCTGGTCCGCTTAAGAACTTTATCAGCCCCCCGGGTTTTCACCCGTTCACCATTTTCCCCTTCACAATTGCCGAAATCCGGTCAACCGGGATCCGTTCCTGCAACATGGTGTCGCGGTCGCGGATGGTGACGGTATTGTCTTCAAGGGTCTGATGGTCGATGGTGACGCAATAGGGGGTTCCGAGGGCATCCATCCGGCGGTAACGCCGACCAATCGTGTCTTTTTCCTCGTAGTAACAACGGTAATCGACCTTCATCACATCCATGATTTCGCGCGCCTTTTCGGCCAGGCCGTCTTTTTTGGTCAGAGGCAAAACGGCCAGTTTGATGGGGGCGAGTTTTGCCGGGATCCCCAGTACGACGCGTTCGCTGCCATCTTCAAGTTTCTCCTCCCGGTAGGCATGGCTCAGGATGGCCAGGAAGGTGCGGTCGAGGCCGATGGAGGTTTCAACGACGTAAGGCACATAGCTTTCATTCGTCTCCGTATCAAAATACTGGAGCTTCTTTCCTGAATATTGCTGATGCGCGCCCAGGTCAAAATCGGTACGGCTGTGGATTCCTTCGAGTTCCTTGAATCCGATGGGGAATTCAAATTCAATGTCGGCAGCGGCATTGGCGTAGTGGGCCAGCTTTTCGTGGTTGTGGAAACGATATTTCGAGGCGGGAATCCCCAGGGAGAGATGCCACTTCATGCGCTCCTCCTTCCAGAATTCGTACCATTTCAGCTCTTCACCTGGTTTGACAAAATACTGCATCTCCATCTGCTCGAATTCACGCATGCGGAAAAGGAACTGCCGCGCCACAATTTCATTGCGGAAGGCCTTCCCGATCTGGGCGATGCCGAAGGGGATTTTCATGCGGGCCGACTTCTGAACGTTCAGGAAGTTTACGAAAATGCCCTGGGCGGTTTCGGGCCGCAGATAAACCACGGAGGAGTCGTCATTTACCGAACCCATCTGTGTCGAAAACATGAGGTTGAACTGCCGTACGTCGGTCCAGTTTTTCGTACCGCTCACAGGACAAACAATTCCCGCTTCCTCGATCAACAGCTTGATATCGGCGAGATCGTCTTTCCCCAGCGAAGCATAAAACCGGGTCTTGAGGGCATCGATCTTATCCTGGTATTCCTTTACGCGGGGGTTGGTTTCGCGGTACATCTTTTCATCAAAGGATTCGCCGAAGCGGCCGCGGGCTTTTTCCACCTCTTTTTGAATCTTATCCTCGATCTTCTGAAGATGGTCTTCCACCAGCACATCGGCGCGGTAACGCTTTTTCGAATCGCGGTTATCGATCATCGGGTCGCTGAAAGCATCTACATGGCCGGAGGCTTTCCACACGGTCGGGTGCATAAAGATGGCACAGTCGAGCCCGACGATGTTCTCATGCAGCTGGGTCATCCACCGCCACCAGTACTCCTTGATGTTGTTTTTCAGTTCAACGCCAAAGGGGCCGTAATCGTAAACGGCACTCAGGCCGTCGTAGATTTCACTGGAGGGAAATACAAAGCCGTATTCCTTGGCGTGGGATATGATCTTTTTAAAGAGCTCTTCGTTGTTGGCCATGTCAATTCTGATTTTGGATTACAAAGGTAGGAAATTTTGAAAAGAGGCTGAGGGGGTGATTTCGGTACGTTTTTCAACATATTCACCACAATAGGCACAGTAGGACACATAGAATCACAATAGTTCTATGTGACATTCTATTGTGACCTAATGTGCCTATTGTGTTTAAATCCAGATATCAAAACCCCTATTGCAAAGAAACAATGAGTTGTTTCAGGGTTGTAAAAAGATACTTTTCCTGACCATGACGGATGATAACTGTACCTGCCTGCTGCTCCCATGAAAGATCAATATGCCGGGATTTTGCAATGTTCACCATGGTGAGAGCCTTCTCGATGCCATCGCCACGCTGAAAATTGACCACCTCATCGGGAAGGGCGAGCCGGTTGCCGTCGTAGATGGATTCATCCGGCCAGGTTTGCAATTGCTGATAAAGCAATGCCAAATCCGTATCCCGGAATAATTCAATGGAGACAGGATTGCGTTCGAATGCCGCCTTGAAAAAGGGTTTCCAGTCGCAGGAATCGAGGAAACGACCGGCGTAGAAAGCGAGGTCGGCGATAAGTGATTTTCGATTTTCGATTTTCGATTTTCGATTTTCGGAGAGAGTCCGGATAATTTCTTCGCGGGACTGGCCGGGAGCAATGGTGATGGGGGGGGAGGCGGCAAATGCTTTATTCGCGGAGGGGAGGCGGGGAACGGTGTGCACGAATTTTTTCAGGTCGGCGAAAAATTCAGGATGGTTCTCAAGTCCGGGGAAGTTTTTCTTCAGCGTTGCGATAAAGGCAGGGTAGGGTTGGAGGTCGAAAAGCACATCTTCGTGGTAGATCCTGAAGCGGTGATCGATGGGCTGGAGATAGAGATCCTCTTCGTCCATTTCGCAATACAGCTTTCTCCCGGTTTTATCGCCCAGGCGGTTTTTGCTGCCATGTTCGTATCCGAAAGCTTTTTCGAGCTGGATGTAGCGGTCGGCCCCCTGGCATTGAAAGCAGAGCTGGAAAAGTTTCTGATGGCGGCTGTAGTCGCGCAGGTAGTTCATGAAAATCTCGAAATCAACCGGGGTTTCCAGGAATTTTGTGAGCTTATCCCTGAAAGCGCCATACGCATCAGGATCGATGGTCGCCCCGGGATACATGGCGTGGATCCAGCCGGTATTGTGGGCCACATAGGTGACCTGCTCATGTTCGAGCGCGCGGCGTGCAAGGGCAGAAAGTTCGGTGCCATTGTACCACATCGATTTGGTGACGATGCGGCGGTTGTTGGTGAGCACACCCTCATCGACCATCACGAAATTCTGCGAATGAAGGGGAGTGCCCATCAGGAATATCTTCTCCAGCGGTACCTCGGCCACGATGAAGAGGGCTGCTGCATATAAACACGCAAGGGATACGCATTCCCCGGCGCCGGTTTCGTGATTCGGCTTGAAACGGAAGGCATTCATCGCCTCCACTGTTTCGGTTTTCCAGTAGGGGATGATGTCGGAATCGAATTTATCCAGCCCGAAGTGGCGGCGGATATCCATGTCGAAATAATATTTATCACCTTCATACCCAAACAGGGCGTTTGACCTGGAGAGGAGTTCGATGTCGACAAATTCGCTGAAACGGCTGATTTCGGTCTGCTTGTCGGTAAGTCCCCAGGTTTCGAGGTCGAGGTTGAAGTTGTAGTGATCCATCACATACTGTTTCACACGGTGGATCTTTTTCAGCGGCCCCATCCTGCTGATCCCTGCAAACCAGGGATCTTCGCGCCATTTCCAGATTTCGGGCGACATGATGTTGGCCAGTACCAGGGCGTACAGCAGATCGGGAAAGATGAAGATCTCCATGTCGCTCAGGGTAAAGGCGGAACTATATTTTTCGAGTGTTTTCTTGTCCATTTTAGATTATTTAGTTGCTGGCAAAACAAACGCTTATGCCATTTTACAAGCCTTTGTGCCGTTGAACCGGCCCCGCAATGAAACGGGGTGCAAAGTTAAATATTCCGGTGACACCCACGCTGAAACCTCCGTCAGTTGAATTTTTCTTACATTTGCTAAACAAAAATTCAAACCTATGTATTATTCCGGACAAGAAATTGTTGAAATTGCCGTCAGAATTGAAGAGAACGGCAATGAGTTCTACACCACCGCAGCCGAGACCATTACAGGCAGCAACGACATCAAGGGGTTGTTTACCGACCTTGCTGAGAAGGAGATCCTGCACATTGCCATTTTCGAGAAACTTGCCAGGGGATTTGATGCCGAGAGTTTTGATTTCGGGAACCAGGATGCCGCCGACTATATCGACCACCTGGCCGAATCGCACATCTTCGGCAAACCCGATTCCGGCAGAACCCTTGCCCTGGCGCT